>CAZRSD010000035.1:0-7415 GCA_964602645.1 uncultured Myxococcales bacterium | reverse complement strand
ATAGATCTACCTCGCGCCGAGATTTTGGCCTAGATTTTTCTCGCTGCGACCGAGAATAGTCCAGTTATAAAGCTAATTTTTAGGAAGTATCTCCCTAAGAATCTTTCTTGTTCGGTGCGGTGGATCGGGCACGATAGAGACTATCGCCTCAATGCGATCATGAAATCTCTCTGGTTTGTCGATATCAGCAGCTTCAATGAGCAAACTTAGAACCAGTTCTTTCGTGGGCTTGGCATCGTAAAACACGGTGACTTCGGCTGTGCCCGGAACGCCTTGCTCATTTATCGGCGGCACGTGAATGGACTCTGGCGCCATCTTTAGATGTTTATCGGTTTTGCGTAAGCGCATGATGCCGGCTTTTTTGCCCCAGTTTTTGATGGTGGCACGACCCGAATAATTGTGATCGTCTGAGAGCGCTACAAAATAGTCATCAACGTCGACAAGTGCGTGATCAGGAAATCCCGCTTGCGCCATTTTCACCGCAGCCGCGGCGTTGACGATGCCACGTGCGCAGACATTCATGTCGCCTCTGCAACAGTAATTGCGACATGCCGCTTGGTTCATGCCGGTCAAATTGCTGGGACAATATGCCTCACACGACATGGGCGATGCGGTTTCTTTGAGGATGTACTCGAGGTGCTTCCACGAAAGGAGCGGATTTGCAGCAAGCATGAGTGCAGTGATACCGGCCACAATCGGTGCAGAAAATGATGTGCCATTCAAAGACACGGGCTGACCATTCTTGATGCTCATGATATCTTCACCAGGCGCCACAACGTCGACAGTGAGGCCGACATTGCTAAAATCGGCACTGCGACGATTGATGTTGGACGCGCCGACCGAAATGACGCCGCCGGCAGCACCTGGAAGTCGACGATCAGCAAGCTGACCCTCATTGCCTGCGCTTGCGATAATAATTCGCCCCTGACGATTAATGCGACTAATGACGTCGAGAACTGGGCCATACGGTGGGTCTTTGAGGTAGCTTCCCGCAAAACCAAATGACGTGTTGATGACGTTGGCAGGATGTTGGTTCTTTTGGAAATGACTATTTGCCGGACACCCCGTAATGCTATGTGAACAAATGTCGAGGCCGGAGGCCCACAAAATCCCAAACATGCGTGCTGAAAACGTGGCGTTATCTTTTGAATCAACGGCAAATACCTGAGCACGCCAATCGATGCCGGCAATACCAACGGCGTTGTCGGTACATGGGGCGATCACACTCAATACTTGGCTACCATGCATGTCACCTAAAGTTCGCGTATAGTGAAATTTTTGCGGAAAGTAATCGAGAATATTTTCATAGAAATAACGTCGCGTTGAACATCGCTCAATGTTAAGATCGTCTTCGGTAAAATCGAAATTTCTATCGACAAGCGCTATCACCGTCGCGTCACTGCCCTTCGTGATGGCCCACGCGCCAGGCAAATCAACGCCAGTTTCTTTTGATAGATGCCATTGATATTTGAAGAGCGGATCGCGCGGATACGTGCGCGCATCATCACCGGTGTCAATCGACGGATCCGTACATCCTATGCTCGCTTCACTGTTTTGAATGTAATTAAGCTGGGCGCTGTGAATGGCGTCGTGCTCTTCAAGACGCTTTACGAAAGCTTGATTCTCTTCACCAAGACGTGAGTTGAGTGCAATTATTGTTTGGCTGTATTCTGATTCTCGTTTGACGAGATGTACCCACTCACCGAGCGGAGACACGAGTGCTAGATCAAATTCGGTAAGCACTTGGCTCAGGCGTTGCTCGTCGCCAACATCCATGAGCACGAGAAATTCGTTATGCACGACGAGATCTTCAGCGATAAGTCCAGGATCTACCGTTTGCACAAACGGCGGCGCTTTGTGTCCCTTCATCCATGTGTGAAAAACTAAAAAGCCGACAGTCAAAAGCACTAGGAACATGCTGGCTATTCGGCTTGGCACAAGAGCAACCTCACGTAGGCTTGGCCGCTCAATTATGCAATATCGACTCACCGCAAAACAATTTATGGGATTTAGCGAGCCAAATTAGTCTTTTCGCCAATTACGCTGGAGCATCCTGCCCAATTTTTCGTGCGAGGTAGTTTGCTTCACCGAGTCGTTCGATCAACTGTAGTTGTTTATCAAGCCAGTCGTAATGCGCCTCTTCCGACGCCAATATTGATTCGAGGAGCAAACGGGTGCCGTTGTCGCTATGAGACGTACAAAGCGCAATGCCTTGATTCAAGCGATTAACCGCATCGAGCTCGAGCTTGCGGTCCAATTCCATTTGCTCGCGCACCGTCTCGCCCACAAATATCTTGCCAAGCTTTTGGAGATTCGGCATGCCACCTAAATACAAAATACGATCTGCAAGCTGTTCAGCGTGTTTCATCTCGCCGATCGACTGGGCGCGTGTCACCCTATCGAGCACGCCGTAGCCCCAGTGCCCGCACAATTTCGCGTGGAGAAAATACTGGTTAATTGCAGTAAGTTCAGCGCATAAGACTTCATTCAGTAGTTCGACAATTTCTTGTCTCACGTAGAGATTTTCCATAAGAGTACTCCTTAGCCTGCTGATTACGAGGCGATTTCGTAACACAGCTGTTGTGCTCTTCTAGACCCGTCTTCATCGTGAGCATTGCTTTTACGAAGCGCACGCAGCTGCCACACCCGCGCCCCACCTCACATGCGCTGCTCACGCTTGCAAACGTGCGAGCACCTTGTTCGATCAACTCATTGATGCGCCGGTCTGAAACTCGACGACAAACACAAACAATCATGAAACCCCCAAAACCTATCTTGAGTCGGTGTCGATGCAGTTGCAAATCATTCTCATTTTAACAGCAATGATTGAACCCCGGTGAAAACTTGCCGCGTAGTGAAGAAAATATGTTAGTGAGTGGTTATAGCAATCCTCTCTGATCTGGCTCGGTTGAAGCCTATTGCGGACTCGATTGTCGTCGTCGTTCGTCGGTCAAATATGCTAAATATTCGACCTCCTCTCTCCTAGCCATTCGAGTTGCTCATAACGGCTTTAACCGAGCCAGATCAGAGAGGATTGGTATTAGGGGATTCACCATGAATGCGGCGCTGAATAACAATGATACGACCAAATCATCTATCCTTATTGTCGAGGACAACGCCGATCTAAGCGAGACGCTTGCCTTCAGTCTTGAGCGAAACGGTTTTTATACAACCAAAGCACGAACAGCAAAAGATGCATTTGCAATTCTCGAACAAAAGAGCTTTGATTTAGTGCTTCTCGACGTCATGCTGGGCGATGAATCAGGTTTTGAGATTTGCCGCAACCTGCGCGAGCATAAGGCTACCACCGATCTGCCGGTGATATTTCTGACTGCGAAATCCGAGGAGATCGATCGTGTCGTCGGATTTGAAATTGGCGCTGATGATTACATCACTAAACCATTTAGTGTCAAAGAACTGCATTTGCGCATCAATGCTGTTTTGCGTCGCACAAAAACTCCCACCGAAAAATCGATGCTGTTTGCATTCGGCGCTCTCGTCGTTAACATAGAAGTCCCTAAAGTCAGCGTCAACGGCCTTGAAATTCTCCTCACGTCGCTAGAGCTTCGGCTCCTCCACATCTTGTACTCGCGCAAGGGCCGTGTGCAAACGCGCGCTCAGCTGCTCAATAGCGTGTGGAAAATTGAAGCTGATATCACAACACGCACCGTCGACACGCATATCAAACGCTTGCGCGAAAAACTCATGGCTGCTGGCAATTATATTCGCACCGTGCGTGGCATAGGCTATCGTTTCGCGACGGAAGAAGAGCTCCACCACGGCCTTAATGATTACTAAACGCATGATACCCCTGCACGCGCGAACTATGAATTTGGCCTCGTCATTTGATGTCAATATTTTATGGACACGACCGAGTGCTAGAAAAGCCGCGAGCACAAAATGCTCGCCCTTTTTTTTCTCGACGAGCGGTTTAGAAGGTGGGCTACAAGCAATCGAGGGAAATATGGCGAAAAAAGTCATTGGTGTCTTAACGGGTGGCGGCGATTGTCCTGGGCTTAATCCAGCCATCAAGGCGGTCGTTAAAAAAGCGATCGAAGCTGACTATAACGTCTTCGGCATTCGGGAGGGATGGCTCGGCCTCTTAGATCCAAAGCTTGAACCCATGACGCTCGATCGCGACGCTGTTCGCCATATCGACCGGCAAGGCGGCACCATTCTCGGTACGTCGCGTACCAATCCCTTCAAGATCGCCAAAGGTCCCGAAACGGTGCAACAGCGCATGAAAGACTTTGGCATGGAGGCGATCGTCGCGATTGGCGGCGAAGACACGCTCGGCGTTGCGGCTAAACTCTATGATCAGCTTAAGCTCCCTGTCGTCGGTATTCCTAAGACGATCGATCGCGATCTTTCCTACACCGACTATTCGCTAGGTTTTGAAAGCGCGTTGCAAGTCATCACCGACAGTGTCGACTGTCTTCGTTCAACGGCGGAATCGCATGCGCGGATTTTTGTTGTCGAAGTCATGGGCCGTCATGCTGGTCACTTGGCATTGCGCGGCGGTATCAGTGCCGCAGCGTCAATTATCTTGATACCTGAGTACGCCTTTGACCTCGCCCGCGTCTCAGAATTATTGCTCGAACGAAAGAAACGTGGCGTGCGCTACAGTATCGTCATGGTTGCCGAAGGGGCAATGCCAAAGGGCATGGACGCCTCGCTCATCTCGCAAGAAAAAGATGCCTTCGGCCATGTTCGCCTCGGTGGCATCGGCCATTATGTTGCATCTGCCATTGAAGCGCAGGCCAAACTTGAGTCACGCGCGGTTGTGCTCAGCCATTTGCAGCGGGGTGGCAAGCCGGTTTCCTATGATCGACGCCTCGGCTTTTATTTTGGGGTTGCGGCTGTAGAAGCCATCATAGGCAAACACTTTGGCAAAATGGCCGCGCTGAAAAATGGCCGTATTCTCTTGGCGCCCATCAAAGAAGCGGTTAAAGAACTGCGCGTGGTTGACGAGGAAAAGTTCTATGACACCGTCAATTATCGTGCGAAGCAACACATCACTGGCGTTTTAGTCCCGATTGAAGAACTTCGGTAAGGAGCATGACGTGAAAATTGCCATCGGCTCAGATCATGCTGGATTTTTTTTAAAAGAAGCACTTTTAAAAAAGCTCCTAGCTGATGGCCATGACGCTCAGGACCAGGGCACATACAATACCGACGCGGTTGATTACCCGGACTTCGCCAAAAAAATCGCCGATGCCATTGCAGCGCAGGAATATGAAAAAGGCATTGTCATCTGCGGCAGCGGCGTTGGCGCATCCATCGCCGCCAATAAAGTCAAGGGCGTGCGCGCATCGGTTTGTCATGATACCTATTCAGCCCACCAAGGCGTCGAACACGATGACATGAATGTGTTGGTTCTTGGCGCGCGCATCATCGGCGAAGCACTGGCATTTGAAATTGTCGATGCGTTTGTGGCCGCACGTTTTAGCAAAGAAGAGCGCCATATGCGCCGCCTTAACAAAGTAATTGCTCTTGAAAATAGTTGATTTACCGACGAGGACAAAATGGCAAATAACCCGCTCATCAGTTTAGAAAGCTATGGCCAATCTATTTGGCTTGACTATATTTCGCGCAATTTATTGGCGGGCGGTGACTTGCAGCGCTTCATCAAGAACGATCACCTTAAGGGTGTCACGTCGAATCCAAGCATATTTGAAAAGGCGATTGCAAAAAGCAACGACTACGATCAAACCATACGCACACTCAACGCGAAGGGCCGCACGCATGCGAAAGACGTATATGAAGAACTAGCCATTGCAGATATTCAGGCTGCATGTGATCTTTTGCGCCCCGTTTACGACGCGAATAAAGCGCGTGACGGTTTTGCATCGCTCGAAGTTTCGCCCCACCTCGCTCACAACGCTGCGGGATCGATAGAAGAAGGCAGACGCTTATGGCATCGCGTTGATCGCCCAAATCTCATGATCAAGATTCCCGGAACCATAGAGGGCATGACAGCTATCCGTACGCTGATAGCCGACGGCATCAACGTCAATGTCACGCTCCTCTTTTCAGTTGCATCATACGAAAACGCCGCCATGGCGTACTTGTATGGCCTCAAAGATCGCACCGAAAAAAGCTTTCCCATCTCATCCGTGCAAAGTGTCGCAAGCTTCTTCATCAGCCGCATCGATTCGAAGATCGACGCTGCGCTCGAGCGCATCATGCGCGACGATCCGAGCGACGACAAAAAGCGCAAGGCAGAAAGCTTGATTGGCAACATCGCGATCGCCAATGCCAAAATCGCCTATCTTCGTTTCGCGGAAATTTATAAATCCGACCTCGCCAAATCGCTCGCACGCATGGATGCACAACCGCAACGCCTCTTATGGGCAAGCACGAGCACCAAAAATCCACGCTTTAGCGACGTGCTCTATGTCGAATCATTGATCGGTGCGCAAACCGTAAACACCTTGCCACTCGAAACGCTCATGGCATTTCGCGATCACGGTAAGGCAATGAATACGCTTTCGGCGGGTCTCCATGATGCATCAGACGTCATTGCAAGCCTTGACGAGCTCGGCATTGATTTCTCCTCAGCATGCGACGAATTGCAAATCGAAGGTGTGAAGCTCTTTGCCACCGCCTTTGATCAATTGCTCAGCGCCATCGACCACAAGCTCTCCCACAGCAATTGGTAAGTTGGCACAGATGATGGCTCGCTATAAATTAACGACTAAACTCGAACAGCGCTTCAACGAAATTTTGCGCGACTTCGACGAGAAACGTGTCAATTTTCGTTTATGGGCTAAAGACGCTTCGCTCTTTAGCAACACCAACGAAGCCGAATTTCTCGCCTGGCTTAATGAGCCAATGTTACTTTTGTCGACGCGTTCAGAGCTCGATAGGATTCATGCAGCGATCAAAAAGCACAATTTCTCGTCGGTAGTGCTCTTGGGCATGGGCGGCTCTAGCCTCTCGACTATGGTGTTTCGCGCCATGTTTGCCCATGATGAGCCGGTCTACATTCTCGACAGTATTCACCCATCAACCCTCGCGCGCCTTACGGCGCAAATTGATATCACGTCGACACTCTTCATTGTTGCCTCTAAATCCGGCACGACCCTTGAGCCGATGCTGCTCTATCGCATCTTTTTGCAACGCTTAATCTCGGCGAATGTCGACGACCCTTACGCTCATTTCATGGCGATAACCGATCCGATTACCGCACTCGAACAAGAAGCAAGTGAAAATGGATTTCTGCGCGGTCCATTTGGTAAGCCCGGCATTGGTGGCAGATTTTCTGGCCTCTCGGTATTTGGGTTGCTACCTGCTTTGCTCATGAATATCGACATCGATCAATTGCTTAACCGCGCGATGAGCATGGTGCGCGACACTGGCCCGAGCATACCCGCGCGCGACAACCCCGCTGCGCTCTTGGCGGCATTCTTTGG
>CAZRSD010000034.1:0-12052 GCA_964602645.1 uncultured Myxococcales bacterium | reverse complement strand
TCACGCCCTTTTCATTCATGCCGGGTATGACTAGCAAGTTGGGAAGCGCTGTAGGTCAAAAGATCAAGCGAGGGCGTTCGGAAATTTATGCTAAGCGCTGTAAGTTCTTTGATAGAGTTTGTCTGAACTTTCGATCGGCAGATGTGCCATCACGTCAACACAAAGGTCACTCGTTTTGCCTTGCTTAAGCTTGATGAAGGCGGCACGCGCTATCATGACGGCGTTATCAGTACAAAGACGAGGGCGCGGCAAAAACAGTGCGATGCTATCTTTTCGACACATTTCATCGAGACGAGCGCGAAGCGTCGAGTTTGCCGCAACGCCTCCGCCAATCACCAGCGCTTGATGGCCACATTGTTTGACCGCGCGCAACGCACGAAGACTGAGGCTATCAGCAATAACCGCCGATAAGCCGGCGCAAAAATCACTGAGGTCCTGCCCGATGAGCGGGCCACTTTTCTTGAGCGTCTCAAGCGCAAACGTCTTTAGGCCGGAGAAAGAAAAATCTAGCGACTCGTCGTGACGCATGGGTTTGGGAAAGCGAAAGCGCGATGCGTCACCATCTTTCGCCAAATCATCGATGAGCTTGCCAGCGGGATAGGAAAGGCCGAGCGCTCGCCCGATCTTATCAAAGGCTTCACCGGCGGCGTCGTCACGCGTCTGGCCAAGACAGCGGGTCGCTAGGTGCTCATTGCATTCATAGAGCGCAGTGTGTCCGCCCGAAACGACGAGGGCAACGAAAGGCGCCTCAGGGAAGCCTGGCTCTTTGGAGCCTGCAAAAATGTGGCCTTCGATATGATGCACGGCAATAAACGGGAGCGACCTGCTTTCGGCAAAACCTTTCGCAAACTGCGCGCCCACGAGAAGCGGACCCACAAGACCTGGCGCACATGTTGCCGCAACCGTATCGATGTCATGCGGCGAAAGCCCTGCCTGATGAAACACTTCAGCTGTCACAAGCCGAATTTGCTCGATATGGGCGCGCGAACCAATTTCGGGCACAACGCCGCCATAGGGGTGATGAATTTGCAGTTGGGAGTAAATGGCATCACCGAGGATGTCACCATTTTCTGCCACGATAGCGACCGCAGTATCATCACAACTAGTTTCAAAGGCCAAGATCTTTTTCATAAACCTAGACTAGCGCTTTATTCCGGCCTTGAAAGGGCCTAGCGGCGCCACAAAGAGAACCTCCTCGCGACGCCGTTTTCATTCCATAACAGGCACTTTCCTGGCTTTCGATTAGCAGCGATTCGGTGTATAGAGTTTTTTGCGCGCGGTGCATTTTTGGCATAACCGCTCCAATAGTGTTGTTTGACAATAAATAGAGGATTCATATGAAGATACAATCGCGCCACATAGTCGTTGCCGTGATGTGCGCCGTCATGTTGGTTTCGTGCCAAAAGTCCTGCGGTAAGCCCACCGAGGAAAAAGTCGTAGAAAGCGGCAAAGTACTTCCTACCGTACCGCACAAAAAGCAAGCGACACCACCAGAGGACGTCGCCAATCTGAATTACGACGGCTTAAGTGATGCACAAATCGCCTCAATAAATAAGTTGCTCAACGAGGAAATTTGTCCCTGTGGCTGCCCCACAACGTTTGCAAAATGTCTCACCTTAAAAGATGATGGCTGCAAGCCCGCAACGCTCATGGCAAACTGGGCGATCAAGCAAATGAAGGAAGGCGCCCCCGAGCATCTTTTGTATCGAGCCATTTCGGAAGAGATCAGCACCGGCTTCCTCGCTAAAGAACGCACCATCGACACCAAAAAAGCCTATCGTAAAGGCAATCCAAACGCACCGTATATCATCGTTGAATTCGCTGATTTTGAATGTCCGGCCTGCAAGCTCTCCGCTAAAGCAGTGAAGAGCTTTATCGACGACAATAAAGACGATGTGCAAATCTACTTCATGCATTTTCCGTTGAGCACACATCCGCATGCTGAGCGCGCTGCAATTGCTGCCGAGGCTGCTGGCAAACAAGGAAAGTTCTGGGATATGCACGATCTTTTGTTCGCACATGAGAGCGCGCTTACTGATGCCGCAATTTTGAATTTGGCGAAGGGAATTTTCAATAAGAATGAGCTCGATAAATTCCAAAAGGACCTCGCCGATCCTGCGCTTCTGAAAAAGATCAAAGAGCATAAAGACTATGGTCTCAATACGCTCAACTTGAGTGGAACGCCAACATTCATGTTCAACGGTCGGCCATACAATTTGTCGTCGGCGAAAGATGGCTATCAATTGCGTCTCGATATGGAAAAAGCCCGCAAAGCAATTAATTGCCAGGTGGCCGCCGATTAATGTTGCATTTTCTAAGACCGAAAACGACACTGATCGTTGCGAATGGCGAGAAACCGCCGATTGGTTTACTTGCACACTACCGCTCGCATGCATCGCACGTGGTAGCACTTGATGGCGCAGCACTATGGATGCTCGAGCACAAGGTGGTGCCGCACGTCGTCATTGGCGATTTTGATAGCGCCAATGATTTGGTGGGGGACAATTTTGAAATGCTCTACATCGAGGATCAAAACAGCAACGATCTTGAAAAAGCGCTCGACTACTGCGTGCAACACAATCTGTCGGAAGTCACCGTATTGGGCGCATTTGGCCTTCGTGCCGATCATTTTCTGACCAACCTTTATGTGCTCAGTAAATTTGCTCTGGACATCACCATCACGTTTACCGATGGCTGTCAGCACGCCTTCTTGTGCCCGAAAGACCGCCCGGTAACCTTTACGAAAAGCCTTGGCGCATTCGTCTCTCTCTTTCCATTAGGGCAAAACGTTGGGCCCATTACGACGACCGGCGTCGAGTATCCGCTCTTTGAAGAATTTTTGTCGATGCGCACACGCATCGGAACGCTCAACCGCATCGTTGCAGAATATGCCTCGCTATCATGCAATAGCGGCGATCTTTTGGTAGTGCTCGAAAATAGGGATGGTGCGCATCAACTGATTTAGATCTCGTTTGTGCGAGATTTTATTTTCTCTTCGTCGTCCCGCGAGTTGTCTGTGGGACGACGAAGGACAATGAAATTAATTCTCGATCGGATTACCTTCAGCTGGCGGCTGTGGCGTGAAATTCACGCGACTTACTTCGGTAATTCTCCCGTTGGCGGTACTGCCTTCGACGAGGTCGTAGCCCATCAATCCAAGTATTCGATCGCCGAGAAAGATCGGCCGCGAATTGCCGTACCAATCCACGCATGACGATTTACATCCATCGTCAACCTCACTGCCTACGAGCGATGCAAGGCTGCCAAGGTCAGTCAAATCCAAATCATTGAGCGACAAATATTGTACTGCCGCCGAGGTTTCAAAGAGTTCTCCAAATGGTGAGCCTTCACTCCTCGTGGGGAGACCTAGGATGCCTGAGCCTTCTTGGAGGTCGTGGAAGAAAAAGCCGTGGCTGCGACGCTCACCTTGCGCTGCCTGCGCAATCGCGAAGCGATCAGCCACAGTGCTGTCACCAAGATTGAGAACACTCAAGACAAGATTATCGTCTTGTGAACCGACCACGAGGGCATTTTTGCCGAGCGCTTCGATGCGTTGCACGTCGTGGCCAAGATTGATACTCTTCAGCACTTTCGTTTTCAAACCGAACACATGAACGTCATCATTCACGCTACCCCAAATGGTCTCTTCGCCAAATAATACGAAGTCACCAATAAAGCGGTTGTGCATCGAGTAGCCATCAATATTCGTGAGCATCGCATACGCCGATTGAGCCACTTCTTGTGGCTCATGGCGAAACATGGCGACTGGCACGGTTAAGAGCGCAACGGCACCGCTGCGAAATTCCGGCGACCACATGGCGTCGCCATAACCGCTGTTGCGAAGAAGCACGTGGAAAATACCGTCGGATGTTTCTTTAAACGAGAATTGATCGGTGGGCACGCCGTGCGCGCGCATTGCGCTCGGCGCATCGCCATTGAGCGGCAAACGATACACTTGCGAGCCGTGCTCACCAGCCGTCCACAAATAGACTGCGCTTTCGGAAACGTAAAAGCTCCTCGATGGAGGGCCAATAACGCCGGTTGCGGTGCAGGCGAGTTGATCACGCGCAAGATCACACGTCGCGATAGTGTGCAAAACCGGATCGAGTGTTTCTTCGGTTGGTCGAATGATCGTCGCGACATCGATAATGTCATCCCACGCACTTATTGCACCACTCTCGATAAACTGCGCCTGCCCAGGAAGTGAATAGCCGTCGAAATCGCTAAAGCGATCGAAGAAATAGTAAGGCATGTACAAAACTATTTTGCTGCCAATAAGACGGCTTGTGTAGTTACGCGACGAATAATAGTCGTTCGACTTCAAGAAATGCGTTGCGTGATGGCTGATACTGCCGTCGCTGCCTAGATCAAACCAACCAATCTCGGTTGCGCCATAGCCATAGCTGTAGCCGATCACGATGATCTTGTTTTCATAGAGTAAGAGTTCGTCATACCACGTTTGCGTCGAATGACGGGCAGGGTATGCATCGATTGCGGCCATCGGTTGTAACGTCGCAGCATTATCGTTGGTCGTGCGAATCGAGAATAATCGTCCACGACGAAGCACGATCAAATAATCGCCTGAGAATTTGACGATGTCTCCCTCATCAACGCCGCTTTCCTGATGGTTGGTTATGCCGCGAGCGCCACCAGCTTCTGCATCGGGTGCAGGCGCCATGACCGGAATATCGGCAGATGGTGCACTCGCGTCGATACAGTCGTTGCAAGGCGCGTTGTCTCGTTCACGAGCGCGAGCGCGTAGGCCCGCACGGAGTGCGTCGAGATAGTCGCCAAACTCATCCGATGATCGAAACGGCTCAAGTTTCGTCGCCTTGAGTAGTGAACCTCGTTGTTCGTCTATCGTCGACAACACGGGCTTTGAAGCATCATCCAAATTAAGTAGCGATTGCTTTGCCGGATCGCTCTCGGAGCCACACGAGACAAGCAGTAGGACCATGGCTGCTACCAGTAGATTCATCATTCCCCCCAACCATGAACGAGATCTTCCTTCTCAGTCTAATATAATTATCGTATCGCGGACTACGGCAAGAGTTTCTTTATGACGTCGGCAACAACCTTAGTCACTGCAGGTCCCATTGCCCCTTGATGACACGCCACGTCGTGGACCGCTTGTTCACAACGGTTGATGAGCGCCGGTGTTTCTCTTAACGTGCGTGCACACTGATCGGCAAACAATTGCAAAAAGAGTTTGAGCTGCCGTTCATGGCGTGTCACGGCGAGCTTTCCTGATTGGTTGAGAGCATGGTGGCGCGCAAGCAGCACGCCAAAAAACCGATCAACGCCGTCATCATGAAGTGCACTGATGCTGTCAACGTAAAGCGTGCGATCCGCCTGCTGATGAGCAAGTGCCTTGAGGGGCGCGAGCGTCTTTTTTGCGAGGTCCTGCTGCGCGCCGTCAGCCTTGTTCACCAGGATAAAATCCGCGCGCTCTATGATGCCTTTTTTCATCGCTTGCAAGGCATCGCCCGAGCCTGGTTGCATGAGCAGGACAAAATGATCGGTGAGTGAGCTTGCCATCATCTCCGATTGGCCGACACCAACCGTTTCAACGATGATGAAATTAAATCCGAATGCCTCCACCACAAATAAGACGTCGTGCGTAGCAAACGCCATGCCCCCAAGAGCGCCCTTCGATGGCGACGGGCGAACATAGACATCATCGCTAGAGAGCAGATCCTTCATGCGGGTTTTGTCAGCAAGAATGCTGCCTAGATTGAGCTCACTACTCGGATCGATCGGCAAGATCGCAAGCCTAAAACCACGTGCGAGAATTTTTTTACCGATCGTATTGATGAACGTGCTCTTGCCCACGCCGGGCGGTCCTGAAATGGCAACACGCACTGTTTCTCGCGCACCCTGCATTTGCCTCAAAATGGTGTGAGCGCTATTCATATCGGAGATAGCAGTGCTCTCAACCAGCGTAATAATTTTTGCAAGCGCCCTTCGCTCACCACGACGAAATCCATCGATGAGCAGTGTCAGAGAAGTATCATCCATGTTTTCACCACACTACGATAAGCGCGCAGATAAAATAGCGAGGATTTTCTGTGCAGCGTCGATGACGCTGGTTCCCGGACCGAAAATTGCCTTAACACCAAGTTTGAGCAAATGTTCATGATCGTGCGGCGGAATAACGCCGCCCAGCACAACGATGACGTCGTCGGCGCCGATTTTTTTAAGCTCACGCAACAGCTCGGGCACTAAGGTGTTATGCCCTGCAGCAAGCGTTGACACACCAACGACGTGCACATCGTTGTCGAGCGCCTGACGCGCTATGCTCGTTGGGCTTTCAAAAAGCGGCGACAGATCAACATCGAAACCGAGGTCGGCAAATGAACTCGCGATGACCTTGGCGCCGCGATCGTGGCCATCTTGCCCCATCTTCGCCACTAAAATTCGTGGCTGGCGCCCTGCTTTGCGCGCAAATTGCCGCACGTCTTCGATGATGTTGCGCATATCTCCACGCTCGCCATACATGGCCTTATAAACTCCCTGCTGTGTTGACACAATGGGTTCATAGCGCCCAAAGACTTGTTCGAGGGCAGACGAGACTTCACCAACCGTCGCGCGTGCGCGCATCGCGTCTATTGCAAGTGCGAGGAGATTACCATTGCCTGTGGCACCTTCACGAAGTGCACTAAGCGCATTAGCGACGCGCGCTTGATCACGCTCACGCTTTAGTGTCGCCAAACTTTCCCGTTGCTCCTTGATGACCGCAACATTATCAACGCTGAGCACGTCGATCATGTCCTCTTGCGCCAGTTGATATTTGTTGACGCCAACGATGACTTCATGCTGACTGTCGATAAGCGCTTGACGTTTCAATGCAGCTTCTTCTATCCACTGCATGGGCAAGCCCGCCAATATAGCCTTGGTCATGCCACCCGCTTCGCGAACCGTGTCAATAATGTGTTGTGCGCGCTCGGCGATGTGCGCCGTCAAACTTTCCACGTAATAAGAGCCGCCGAGTGGATCGACCACGTCGGTGATTTTGGTTTCGTGCTGCAAAATTAGTTGTGTGTTGCGCGCAATTCGCGCGGACGTTTTGGTCGGCAAAGCAAGTGCTTCATCAAACGAATTGGTATGCAGCGACTGCGTGCCACCGAGTGTCGCGGCCAATGCCTCAAGCGTGGTGCGAATGATATTGTTGTACGGGTCCTGCGCTGCCAAGCTCCAGCCTGATGTCTGACAATGGGTGCGCAACAACAATGAGCGCTCGTCTGTGCAGCCAAAATCACGCATGATACCAGCCCATAATTTTCGTGCTGCGCGAAGTTTCGCAATCTCGGTAAAAAAATTCATACCAATAGCGAAAAAAAATGACAGCCGCGGTGCGAAACTATCAAGTGGCAAACCGCGCGCTTGTGCGCATTGCACATATTCAATGCCGTCGGCAAGGGTAAGACCAAGTTCAAGCGCAAGATCGGCACCAGCTTCATGAATGTGGTAACCGCTAATGCTGATCGAATTGAATTTCGGCAAATGTTTTGCGCAATACTCCATGATGTCTGCGACAATTCGCATCGAAGGTGCTGGCGGATAAATAAACGTGTTACGCACCATGAACTCTTTCAAAATATCGTTTTGAATGGTTCCAGAAATTTGCGTGGGCTTAACGCCACTTTCTTCGGCACACACCAAAAACGCGGCCAGCACTGGCAATACGGCACCATTCATCGTCATCGACACACTGACTGTGCTCAGGTCGATACCATCGAAGAGCACCTGCATGTCTTTGACCGAATCAATCGCAACACCGGCTTTGCCAACATCGCCTGATACAGCTGGATCGTCGGAATCATAACCGCGATGCGTGGGCAAATCGAAGGCGATCGAAAGGCCTTTTTGACCTCGTTCGAGATTATCCCGATAAAATTTATTTGATGCGTGCGCACTAGAAAAACCCGCGTACTGCCGAATTGTCCACGGACGATTCGCATACATCGTGGCTTTCACGCCACGCGTATAGGGGAACTCACCTGGTAAGCTCTCGTAATTTTTTGGCAGATCGTCGCTCGTGTAAAGCGGCTTTATGACGATGCCTTCGAGTGATGTTTTCGTGAGTGCCTCTAGAGGAACAGGCGCAACTTCATCCCCGGCTTTCGCGGTCCACGCATCTACATCGACAGAGGAAGATTTTGTCGTCGTCATTGTCGGGCCACCCATATATAATTTTACATAGCATAAACACAACCGCTAGCCCGTGTAAAAGGGAAGCTTAATGCTTCATCATGTTGTGCATACGCATGAGTTTACGCAGTCTTTCTGCCGTCGATCAATGGGAGCAGTAACGAGGTCGCCGTACTGACTTTGCCCTCTTCGACACCCTCTATCGTCACCATAACATTATATGGCGTGCCAGACATTTGCGGGTAGGAGCCGATGTTTACGTCGGGATATTGGTCTTGCACCGCTTTCAAATCAAAAGCGATTTTGCTTTCGGATTTATCGGTAAAAATTATCTCGCGGTAAAATTTGCCACCCAGGAAGAGATGAGCAAAGCCGTTGATCATGGTTTGAAATAAAAATGGCACACCGGGAAACACAAAAACATTCTTTACCACGACGAGAGGAAGCCATAGTGGTTCAATAAAGTGCACAACACAGGGCGTTGGAAAACGCAACATCTTCATCTGTGCATCGCTTATCGTCTCGCCTCGCCCTGCTGCGCGTTGCGCGTCGCCGAAATACTTAACTGCTTCTTCATGGCGTTCGATCGAAACATTGAAGCCTAAGGCGACACCGTCGAAAGTTTTATCATCATGGGTCGGCCCAACACCGCCCGACGTCAAAACGTAGTCATACCGTGCACTGAATTCTTGTACGGCTCGTGCAATAACGTGAATGTCGTCGGGAATCACTAAAATGCGCTCTACCCGAACACCTTGGTCGAACATGGCTTGAGCGAAGACAAAGCTGTTTTCATCTTTGACTTTGCCGGTTAATATTTCATCGCCAATTACAATCAACGCCGATGTTTTCACGTTAGCTACTTCTCTATTCCCGCCAGGGCGACTTTTCCTCGCCATAGAGGCTTTCTCTGCTCGGTCCGCGATTGATGCGTTCTCGCAGTTCTTTGCCAACAGCAAAAAACGGCACGTATTTCTGCGGCACATTCACTTCCTCGCCGGTGCGCGGATTACGCGCTGCGCGAGAACGCCGCAGTTTGGGTACAAACGAACCAAAGCCGCGAATCTCAATTCGTTGCCCACTCACTAGAGCATCAGTCATCGTTTGTAAAATAGTGTTCACCACCAATTCTACGTCGCGACGTTGTATCTCGGGAGTTTGCAACGCAATATCGTCAATAAGCTCACTCTTGGTCACCAACAATTCCCTTACACGCCTGAGGCGAAACGTTCACGAACAGCGTGCGCATCCATTTAACTTGACCAAAGCGAACAGCGCGGAACACCATCTGTGTCGCATCCATTGGTCTCATTAAATCTCGCAAAACTGTGCACCTGTCATTATGAAGTGCTCAAAACTCGAGCAATGGTCTTTACTTCATGCTATCGAGACTCAGCGGTGAAGGCTAAATTTATGGTAACGCGAGGCCGTTCGCTTCGCTAGCACATTGTTATTTCGTTAGATTTTGATACCGGTTGAACAAGCCATTTGATTAGATTAGCGTGTCGGCCTAACCATAATTGTAATTGCGCGCGAGCAAAAGCCATGCTTGAAACCATAGCTAAGGGGTTTAGCACTGCTAAAGACCTCTTAAGAAAACAAACCACGCTAAGCGAAGAAAATATCGCAGGCGCCCTTAAAGAAGTTCGCCTTTCGTTGCTTGAAGCCGACGTTGAATATTCGGTTGCCAAGTCATTCATTGAACGCGTCAAAGAACGCGCGATCGGCGTTTCTGTCAAAACAGCGGTTACCGACAAGAAAGGCAAAAAGCATCAGTTGTCGCCGTCGGAGCACTTCATCGGCATTTGCTATGAAGAGCTTGAAGCATTGATGGGACCTGAATGCGAGGAGCTTTCGCTCAGGGGTCCTATATCGTCATTCATGATGGTGGGCTTGCAAGGCAGCGGTAAAACCACTTCAAGCGCCAAGCTCGCGCGTTTTCTTAAAGAAGATCGAAAGAAGAAACCGCTTCTCGTTGCAGCCGACATTTATCGCCCAGGTGCTGCGCATCAATTGCAAGTTCTTGGCGAACGATTACAGATACCGGTTTTCCATATCGAGAATGCGAGTGCGCAAGATATCTGTCGCAAAGGTCTCGATAAGGCCAAAGAGCTCAACTGCAATGCGGTGATTTTCGATACGGCCGGACGCCTCGCCATTGATGAAGCCTTGATGGCCGAACTAGACGACATCAAAGCGCTCGTTAAACCAGAACACATCTTTCTCGTTGTAGATGCCATGATCGGGCAAGATGCCGTCAACACCGCAGCACAATTCGACAAGCGTCTTGATGTAAGCGGCTTCATCCTCACCAAGCTCGACGGAGATGCGCGTGGCGGTGCAGCAATCTCGATCAAGCAGGTCACAAACAAACCCATCAAGTTTCTTGGCATGGGTGAAGACCTCAATAGCCTTGAACCATTTCGCCCGCAGGGACTCGCAAGCCGCATCTTGGGCATGGGCGATGTGGTATCGCTTGCGAAA
The DNA here is from genome assembly GCA_964602645.1 of uncultured Myxococcales bacterium. Lineage (GTDB taxonomy): Bacteria > Myxococcota > UBA727 > UBA727 > JABDBI01. Next base: position 1,417 of record CAZRSD010000034.1, on the reverse strand, counting down.
GATTTTGAAAAACACATCGACGAAAAAGAAGCTGAAGAAGATGTAAAGCGTTTGATGCGTGGTTCGTTCACGTTTGACGACTTCATCAAGCAGCTCAACATGATGAAAAAAGTTGGTTCATTCCAGTCGATTCTCGAACGACTTCCCGGTATCGGCGACATGTTTGGCGGCGGCATGCCAAAAGTCGACGATCGCGAATTGGTAAAATTTGAATCGATGGTTTTGTCGATGACCAAAGAAGAACGCCGCTTTCCCGAACTCTTGGTCAAACAAAAAAATCGTCGTGCGCGCATAGCGAAAGGTTGCGGTCACAAAGCGAATGACGTCGACCAATTGATCGAGCGCTTTATGATGATGCGCCAGGTCATGCAAGTCTTCGGCAAAAATCCTGCGGCCATGCAAAATTTGCCGATGTTTAAGCAAATGGGACGCATGGATCAAATTGCCAAAAACTATGGCCGTAACCCAAGCGACATGCTCGGCATGATGGGTGGTGGTCCTGCAGGCTTGGGTTCGCCGTTTGGTGATCGCATGCCACTCATGCCGTCGGCAAAGCCAAAGATCACGACGAAAGACAAAAAAGACAAACGCAAGAACCAAAAACTCGCTCGAAAGAAGAGCAAAAAAAAGAAATAGCGTCGGAAAAAAGTTCTAAGAGAGAACCCACGATGTAATTTCTACTCTTTGCGGTCAGCTTTTCTTGCACGCGCCTTTAGATTCATGAAATAGTCAAGGCGCTTTTTCATCTCGCGCTCAAAGCCGCGCTCCTTCGGTTCATAAAAGCGTTCGGGCGTAACATCGTCGGGAAACGTGCTTTGGCCCGAGAAACCAAGTGCGGTATCATGTTCGTAAATATAGCCTTGACCATAGCCCATCGACTTCATCATGGTGGTCGGCGCATTCAAAATATGTTTCGGCGGCACACAATGTGCCGTTTTGTCGGCGTAGACGCCCGCTTGTTTGTAGGCCGTGTACACCGCATTGCTTTTTGGCGCCAGCGCCAAGTACACGACAGTTTGCGCTAGCGCAAGCTCGCCCTCGGGCGAGCCGAGCATTTGATAACTGTCGCGCGCTGCTATCGCAAGCGTGAGCGCGCTTGGATCCGCAAGCCCAATATCTTCGCTCGCCATCCTGATCAAACGCCGCGCAAGATACAGCGCATCGTCGCCGCCATGCAGCATGCGCGCAAGCCAATAAAGCGCGCCGTCGGGATCGGATGCGCGCACCGCCTTGTGCAGCGCGGAAATTAAATTGTAGTGCTGATCACCTGCGCGATCATGGAGAACCGCTGTCTTCGGCAAAATTTGTTGAAGCTCAACTTCGTCGATGGTGTGGTCAGACAAAAGTGGTTCGAGATTTTCAATCAGATTAAACAAGCTGCGGCCATCGCCCCGTGCTGCCGCGAGCACATAGGCAC
>CAZRSD010000033.1:0-12393 GCA_964602645.1 uncultured Myxococcales bacterium | reverse complement strand
GGGTTCGCGCAAGAAGCCGTAGCCATCAGGGAAGGTTTCCAAGACACCTTCGCAATATACAGCGCCTTTTTGGGCGGTTTGCCATTTGAGCATGGCGAATACGAGGTCTTGTTTGCGAACCAAGCTCTCCGTCGACAACCCAGCGCGTTCGACCTTTTCTCGGAGATCTTCAATCTTGTCGTGTTTCAGCTCAGAAAGATCGAGCGGTGCAACGTTGGGATCGATTTCTGTTTGCACACGTTCAGGTCGATTTTGAAAATTATTGTTGCTATTGCGGGGCTTTTTCCTAACCGAGTCTCGTTGTTGAGGAGCTGGGCGGGTTAGTTTTTCTTCGTTCATTAAGAGATTCCTTTATGGGATTTTGATATTCAGGACGCCTGCAAAACCATGTTTGTTGCTCTATTAACGACCTTTTAGCTTTTCGGTGATTGAGAGCGGGTCCTGAATGAATTGAGAGCATCTACCTGTTTCGGCCTGGGAAACCAACGGTAAACCGCTCCTATGATGCAGTTTGATTTAGGTACTGTCAAGACTTACTGCGTAGGCACTGGGGAAAAAATAGCGTGGATGGTCAATGTTTCTCGCTATTCACGGCTTCCCATAATCGAAGTTATGTTAAAAAAATAGTTATCGGCTCACATAGCGAGCGACGCGAGGGTGATGATAGCGACGATAAACACTAGACGATCTGTAAATATTCGGGAAACGTGATTTGGTGATCGATGAGCTTCTTGTCGCGAATTTCTATGACGCGATTGCTCACCGATTCCGCAAATTGTTGATCGTGCGTCGTGAACAACACCGTGCCAGGAAATGCTATGAGGGCGTTATTGAGTGCCGTGATAGCTTCAAGGTCAAGGTGATTGGTGGGGCCGTCGAGGAGCAACACGTTGCCACCGATAAGCATCATGCGCGCAAGCAAACAACGAACCTTTTCGCCACCTGACAAAACATTGGCCATCTTAAGTGTTTCTTCGCCGGAAAAGAGCATCCGTCCTAAGAACGTACGAATGAAATTCTCCGATTTGTCTTCGGAGAATTCGCGCAGCCAGTCAATGAGGTTGACTTCTTTGCCATCGAAAAAACTGTTGTGATCTTTTGGCAAATACGACTGTGACGTTGTTACACCCCAGCGGAAGGTACCGCTGTCTGCCTTAGCTTCGCCCATGAGGATTTGAAAAAGGAGGGTCTTTGCGAGTTCATTGTTGCCAACGAAAATGACTTTTTCACCCTTCTTTATTGTGAAACTCACGGAATCGATCAATTGCTCGCCGTGAAGGCTGCCACTCAAATCGCGAACCTCGAGCAAAATGTCGCCAGCTTCTCGTTTTTGCGAAAAGAGGATGTTTGGCGTCTTTCTAATCGATTGCGGCAAATCTTCGATGGTCAACTTTTCAAGCTGTTTACGTCGTGACGTAGCTTGGCGCGACTTCGACGCATTAGCACTAAAGCGTGCAATAAATGCTTCAAGTTCTTTCGCCTTGTCTTCTTTTTTCTTGTTTTCGTTAGCGCGCAAATCCCGTGCGAGTTGACTCGATTGCTGCCAAAAATCGTAATTGCCGACCCACATATTTGCCTTGCCATAGTCGATATCGACCATATGCGTGCAAATCTTGTTTAAGAAGTGACGATCGTGTGAAATCACGATGACGGTGTTTTCATAATTAAGCAAATACTCTTCGAGCCACCGAATCGACTTCGCATCGAGGTGGTTGGTCGGTTCGTCAAGCAAGAGATTGTCGGGTTTGCCGAACAAGGCTTGCGCGAGGAGCACTTTGATTTTTTCTGAATCCTTAAGTTCGCCTACTTTTTTGCCGAGAAATTCCTCGCCAAGCCCGAGGCCTTTCAGCAATTTGGCAGCGTCGGTTTCTGCTTCCCATCCGCCGAGCTGCGCAAATTCCGTCTCAAGCTCAGCCGCGCGTTGGCCATCAGCCTCGGAGAAGTCGGGATTGGCATAGAGCGCATCTTTTTCTTTCATGCACTCGTAGAGGCGCTCATGGCCCATGATAACCGCTTCGACGACATTGATGTGTTCGTATTGGAAATGGTCCTGCTTCAAGACCGAGAGCGTTTCGCCGGAAGTCTTAAAGACTTGCCCACGCGTGGGCTCTTGCTGCCCCGCGAGAACGCGCAAAAAGGTCGACTTGCCCGCGCCATTGGCCCCAATTATCCCGTAGCAATTGCCTTCGGTGAATTTGAGATTGACGTCTTCAAATAATTTTCGCGTGCCAAATAGGAGGCTTAGTTCACTGGTACTTATCATGGGGTATATTCCAAAAAATGGGATGAACCACCGTAGCAGATGATTCTCGCTTGAACAATGGCCTTGACGTTCCTAAAAGCGTGATTTGTTGGGCTCCATGCACTTCCCTAAGTTGTACGTAATGGGGCAATTGTTGTCTGAATGTCTTTTTCATTCTTGGTAAAGCTCTTATGGTGGGAGAAACTATGCGTCGGAGGCATTCATGATCCACCAAACGGTAATTTTTCAGTTCAGTAAGATGCTTGGCAATATGTCGGCGATTCTCGACAAATCGCATGCTTTTGCGACGACAAAAAAGATCGATGACACCATCTTGTGGCAATCGCGCCTCGCGGTTGATCAGTTCAACTTCATCCGTCAAATTCAGATTCTCTGTGATACGGCCAAAATGACGGCGGCGTCGCTCGCGGGTAAAGATGCGCCGGTGCATGAAGATAACGAGCAAACTTTTGCGCAGTTGAAAAGCCGCATCAATAGCGTCGTAACCTATCTCAATAGTTTTAATGAGAAGGATTTTGACGGCGCGTTGAGCAGAAAAGTGACACGACCACGATGGGAAGGAAAATATCTAACCGGTGAAGAGTTCCTGGTTGAGCATGCGGTTCCCAATTTCTATTTCCATTTGACGACGGCTTACGCAATTTTGCGCCATCTCGGCGTCGACATTGGCAAAAAGGACTATTTGGGAGACTTGCCGTACAAAGTTGGCACGCGCGCCTAAAGCAACGAGCAAGGCGGCGAGCGATGGTTCGCTCGTCGTCTTGACGAAGAGTTCTGCTTCGCGCAATGTTATTGCACTGAATAAAACCACAGATTTTGGGAATGCCCATGCACACTACAGCGACGCCTGTTTCTATCTCGGTGGATCTTTCTGCATTCAAGGCTCATCTGTTCAATATTACTATCGAGCTCGATTCTGCTCAGCCACAACAACGCCTGTCCATGCCGGTGTGGACACCAGGCTCGTATATGGTCCGCGAGTTTGCGCAGCACATCGTGAGCATCGCGGCGTCTGATAAGAATGGAGCGGTGGCTGTTCGTAAGGTTGACAAAAATACCTTCGAAATTGAGAATGCATTGTCAAGCGTGAGCATTAATTACAGCGTGTATGGTTTTGATCCGTCTATTCGTGCCGCTTTTATCGACGACCGACAGGCGTTCTTCAACGGCTGTGCGCTGTTTTTGCGACCGCATGGTTTTGAAAATACCGCCTATCAACTGAAACTTGCGCGACCGCATGATCGCCTTTGCGCGGCGTGGCATGTGGCCACAGGCATGCCGAAGCACGATGTCGACGAGAAGGGCTTTGGTACCTATCGCGCCGCTAATTACGATGAGCTTGTAGATTATCCCTTTCAAGTGAGCGAGATGGAGCACATTCGCTTTGAAGCGAACGGTGTGCCCCATGAGATGGTGTTGGTTGGCGACGTGCGCCCGTTTGATCGGGCGCGTCTTGCACGTGACGTAAGCGCACTGTGTGCTGCACATATCGTTTTCTTTGGTGGCGTCGCACCGTTTTCGTCGTATATATTTCTAGCGCGCTTCGAAGAAGGTGGCTACGGTGGCCTCGAGCATCGCAATTCGTCGATGCTGTTGCATACGCCACTAGGCCTTCCGCATGGAAGCGGCGAGCCAGATGCGCACTATCGCAGCTTCTTAGGCTTGTGCTCGCATGAGTATTATCATGCATGGAATATTAAGCGACTTAAGCCACGCAATTTCATTCCGTTCGATTTTGATCGCGAAGTCTACACGACGCTATTGTGGCTCTTTGAGGGCATTACGTCGTATTACGATGATTTGGCACTTCGCCGCGCCAATCTCATTAGCGCTGAGAGCTATCTCGAGCTCATGGGCAAAAACTACAGTAAACTGCTCAGAAATCGCGGGCGCCTTACGCAACCGCTTGCCGATGCTAGTCACGATGCGTGGATCAAATTCTATCGCCCGAATGAAAACAGTAATAATGCAACGACGAGTTACTATTTAAAAGGATCTTTTATTGGTCTTTATCTTGACTTGCTCATTCGTGAAAAAAATCACGATGACGTGTCCCTTGATACAGTCATGATGACCGCTTATGAGCGTTATGGCACATCCGGTATTACCGAAGATGATTTCTTCACCCTACTTGCCGAGGTGGGTCGTATTGATGTGGCCGATTTCAAGAAACGATTTATCTACGGCACCGAAGATTTGCCTTTGGCATCCTTGCTTGAAAACGTTGGCATCAGTTTAGCGCTGCTGCCTGATGAGTTGATTGTCGACGACAAAACCAAAATGCGCGCCTATGTTGGCGCACGCTTGCGCTTTGATGAGCATGGCCGCGCCATCGTTGCCCAAGTGGATTACGAAAGCCCCGCGATGCTCGCGGGGCTATGTCCGCTCGATGAAGTGATAGGGCTTAATGGTATCCGCTTTGAGCAAGGAAATAGCGCCGATCTACTAGGTACTATTAATGTGCATGATGATGTAGCGGTGGTTTTTTCGCGGCGCAAAATTATGCAAACGACGACGATGAAGGCAGTCTCCCTGCCCAAAACGCGGTCGATTTTGAACCTTAGTCAACCTACGGTACGCGAGCGCGACGAGCGACGCTTGCAGTGGCTCGGTGCCTAAGGATTGTTTTCACGCTGCCCCATTTGACGTGGGCTTTGATTTTTGTAGTGTCCATTAGCATTTTTTGGCTACGAGCCCGCAAGGAGAGTATTCGTGTTAAAGCGACTGGTACTATTGGGTTTTGGTTTGGCGATGTTGCAAATCGCTGGCTGTAAGACTGACAAGAAAGTTTATGAAGAAATCGAGGCGCTAAAGCAACGTGTTGCAGCCCTCGAAAAATTGCTCGCGCCTGCAAAGAAGGAAGAGCCGCCCGTGCAAACGAGCGCGTACAATCTTCCGATTGATAATAGCTACGTGCTCGGCAGTAAAGATGCGCCGGTCAGCATTGTGGTGTTCAGCAATTTTCAATGTCCATATTGTGCACGCGCCGACAAAATGTTGCGTGACATCATCAAAGATAACGAGCTGAAGAACAAGATTAATCTCGTGTTTAAGCACTTCCCCTTTGAGCGTTTTCCTGAAGCACGACCTGCAGCAAAAGCTGGGAGATGTCGGAAAAGATCTTCGCAAATCAAGACAAAATGTCCAAAGAAAGCTATGCAAAATGGGCAAAAGAAATTGGTCTCGACGTGAAGAAGTTTGAAAAAGACCTCGCCGATAAGGACAAAGCATATAACGACGTTATTGAGCGCGATATCAAACTCGGTGCAGAAGCCGCTAAGCTCGAAGGCACGCCATGGATTTTGGTTGGCGGCTGGTTGCTCGAAGGCGAAATCAGCGCTGCGAACATCAAGAAAATCATCGCGGATAAGAAGCTGGAAGGCACGGCCGAATGACGGCGACGAGCCTCCATATGGAGGCTTTTTGTGCGCCGCACGCCATAAGGATTGCGTAGCAATCGGCGTAATGTATAGGAAACCCCACGTCGGCACTTGCTGAACAACTATCAACGTAGGGTTCCGTTTCATTTCGCCGCTCGCTAAAGCGAGTTATCCGGTGAACGGACAGGCATCGTTGATGACGAAATAGGGGGAATCGTCGCTACACGAACCGAATTACCACCATCAAAGCTGTTAAGGACCAGAATGTCGCTATTTTGGCGGGGCGATAATTGCGAAACGCAATGCTGAGAATGGTGAGTGCAATGAGTCCGGGATAGGACACATCAAGCGCTGGTGCCAAGAAACTCGCGATGCCGCGAAAGTCGAGCAGGGAAATTACGAACGACACGCCCGTCGTCACGGCGAGCATAATCGGAAAGGTGCTTTCACGAAGCTTGAGTGTCGAGCACAAATAACGTGCGTAGATATTGTTGAGTGCAACCGCCGTCGTAAGACAAGAGAAGACCATCGCAACCGCGATGAGAATGGCTGCAGAATTGCCCATAAGGCGCATCACTATCGTCGGCAACATCATTTCTGGATCGGTGTTCTCAATAAAACTTGCGTAGTGCGAGCCCAGATAGACAAAGCCAAAATAAACGATCGCAAGCATCACCGAACCAATGATGCTGGGGAGAATCGCAAGCTTGAGGATAGCGCGATCGGACGAGCCCTCGGGGATGAGTCGCCTAATTTGATTGAAAACGAGTGCTGAGAAAAAGAACGCAGCGAATAAGTCCATTGTTTGATAGCCGGTGAGAAAGCCGACCTTCATCGCATTCATGCCGGTGGTCACGGGCATTGGTGCGGGCGCATGCCAAAAGCCTACAGCTATCAAGGCGATGAGCGCAACTAAGAGTATTGGGCTCATGATCTTGCCGAGGATAGTGATCATCACTTGATCTTTGAGGCACAAAAAATACGTGATTGCACAAAAGACCGCACTAAACGCGATGAGCGGAAAATCAGGATCGAGATAACTAATGCCGCCGTGGGCAACGGCAATACAACGCGGCACGACACCAAATGATCCAAGCAGCGACAACGTGAACAGTGGCAGTATAATGCGCGCGACGCTGCCCGCGTCGTTGAAGAATTGATGATAGTCGCCTTTGTGGAGTTTGATGACGAAGAGGCCACCGAAAGGTAGCAAAATACCGGTGAGGAGCAGCCCTAAAAAGCCAAAGACCCAATGCGCTCCTGAGCTAAAGCCGATTTGCAGCGGAAACACGAGATTCCCCGAGCCGAAAAACATAGCAAAGATCGCAAACCCATAAGTTAAAATTGATTTACAAGGCATGAAGATTGCTCCGACTCTATTTGGTTCCCATTCGACGACAATGACTAGGTTTCGGATGTTACGTGCTAGGGCCGTCAAGCCACCACAGCGAGTCGTGCTACGAGTTTTTCGGTTGGTGTCTTAAAGTTTGCGAGATCGTGCAAAATAGCCACTTGGGTATCCTTGGCGTAGATAGCCAGCATTGTCTCGTGAATGGGCTTTGCTCTATGGCGAGTTTCTCTCATCGTTTGATCGCATGTACCTGATGACGATATCAAGCGGTTTCTATGGGGCGAAATTTCATTTGTCAAGCGGGAGAATTGCATGTGCACGGGTAGCATTGCGCGTACCCGTGCATAGTGCATGAAAGCCTGTAACCTTAGTCTATATGAATTTCGTCGACGACGGGGCAGGGTGTGCCGCCGCTTTTGCCTTCATAGCGAAGGATTTTGCCTTCGTCTTCTGCTTTTGGTTCATACACGCAGCGCGTACCGTAGACGATGATGTTGCGGTTTTCCCACAAGAAGTATTGCATGTAGTATTTCTTGGTGAGGTCGAAGCATGCTTCTTGTCGATGAAACACATCAAATGATTTGTTGCGATCATTCACTTCGGTTGCTTGGTTTGGATATTTTTTATCGCCGGTGTCCATTTGATCGATGATGACACAAACTTGTTCAGCATCATCACCATCGTCGACTTGATCGGTGATTGGTTTTTCTGCATTTGCCGATAACGCAAGACCTAGCACTAGCCACGTGAGTTTTGCCATAAATCCCCCTATAAAACTCGATCGTGTTTGCAGTTTGCCAATGATCTTAAAAAAAAACAATTTCATTTCGCGAAAATAGCGAGGAGGATGACGCATGAAAGTCTGTGACAGGCTGAGCTTACGGTGATGCGGTGAATCGGTTACGCCTCTTATATTGTGTGAAGAGATATGCATTTGTCGACGAGACAAAGCGTGCTTGATGCGATAGTGCGTTTTTTAATGGTTAAGCAAGTTGGCTGCAAAGTGATCGCGTGTGTAAGAAGAGCGATTGGAATGGCTAAGACATGAAACGACGGCATTTATTTGAGTTTGAAGATCAGCCTTGGTTTCCGCAGAGATTGCGCGAATACATGACTGATTATCTTTGTTTCATTACGTCGCTCAATGCGTGGCTCTTCAAAGGTTTTGTGCGAAAGCTCGAACTTGCATTGCGTAAGCAAAATGAACGACACATCGTTGATTTGTGCTCGGGCGGTGGGGGGCCATTGCCGGCAATTGCGACGATACTTTCACAACAAGAGTGCGCTGTCACGGTGACGCTTTCGGACATGTATCCCAATCTCAATGCGTTTGCGCGTATGAAAGCGCGCCATCCGAATTTTAATTTTGTCCAAACGTCGGTTGACGCGACGTGCGTGCCGAAAGACTTAGTGGGTTTTCGCACAATTCTCAATGGCTTTCACCATTTCACTCCTGAACAAGCGCGGCAGATTCTCGTTGATGCCGTGCGCAAAAAGCAAGGCATCGCCATCATGGAATTGGTTGGCAGGACACCGTTTTCGTTCGTCGCCGTATTGTTGACACCGGTGTTTCTCGCCCTGCTTACGCCATTTTTGCGGCCGTTTCGTTTTGAGCGCCTGCTGCTTACGTATGTTGTGCCGCTCATTCCCTTTTTTACGTTGTGGGATGGTTTGGTTTCGTGCCTTCGCGTCTATTCGATCGGCGATCTCACGACGCTGACTCAGGAACTGGCCACCGCCGATTACTCGTTCGAAGTTGGTGTTATGGAGATTAAGGGCACGACCGGGGGCATTACCTATCTCATCGGTACCACGCAGTCGTGAATGAGAGCTTAGCCTTTGTGAGTAGCACGTAAAAAAATGATTGATAATCTTGCGTCGCTATCGATGCCTCAATTAGGATAATGGATGCGGCCGAAGTGGCGGCAGTTTTCTATGCATATTAGAGGGAATCAATGAAAAGACTTTTAGGCTTTTTAATGGCGTCGACATTCGCACTTTCCGGCATTGCCGAAGATATTCAAACCAATTGCCCTTATGAACTCTACGGCACTCGCACCACGAGTTCCGCTGGCGCAAGCGAACTGATCGGCATTGACCCCGCAACTGGTGATTACAGTAGCGTTGCGAACGTTACGGGTGCAACCCATGTTTCGAATATTAGTTTTCACGTTAACGGTAAGATCTACGCAATTGGCCAAGATGAAAGCGGCACAAACTCACTCTTCGTGATCAACTGCAAAACGGGCGTTGCATATTTGATCGGTGCAACCGGCTTGCCCACCATCGCTGGCCAAGCTATTACCGACACGAGCTTTAATGGCGACGTGCTGTGGGCGTATCTAAATCGTCCTGGCAATGTGTCGGATCGTATCGGTACCATCGACAAAGAAACCGGTGAGTTTACGCTTCTTGGTGACACTGGCGTTAATGACATTGGCAATGCGTTGTCCTGGGATCTCGACGATGAGACGCTTTATCACGCCGGAAAAACCAATCTGAACACCATCAACAGTGGCACGGGTGTCGCAAGCGCCGTTTCGCCGTTGATCTTCTCAACACCCGCCGATAGCAATCCACGTTTGAATGGCTTGGACCCTCGTCCATCAAACGGCATCATGTATGCCGCGATCAACGACCGCACCAACTCGACGTCAGCTCCTGAAAACTATGTTGGCATTGTCGATTTGACGACCGGCATCGTGTCCTTCTTGAGCCCAACGCCCATCAACATCCCAAGCCTTGAAGGTCTTGCGTTCAATCCAAAACATAAGGGCGACATTCCGAAAGGTCCTCGCTAACGGTTTTTTTGTGTGCTCTAAGGGCCTGCGGATCGCAGGCCTTTTTAGTGTGTATTCGGGCGCACGAGGGTCTAGCTCGTGGAGCGACCACCATTTTCGGTGCACTCATTTTTGCGGTGTTACCCTTTTGGTGCCTTTGCTGAATCAGGGCTTGACGATGGGCGAATTTTGAGTATTGACGACGGGACCGATTATTGACACAATAGAGCTGAGCCGTGACAGGGCGTATTCCTCGAGGGTCAGTCCAATGAAAATTATCTCCTAAAAGTCCGCAAGGGCTTGTGCGTATGCAGGCGTTGCGCCTGGTCGTTTTTTTGCTGCGCTTTTTGGAGATATCTGTGACCCATAATCCAATTCATTTGGACCATCTTAGTTTCATTTTACCTCATAAGACTTGTTTTCACGAACCAAAGGTTGTGTTGCGACCTGGCCAACGCATTGCGCTCATTGGTGCGAATGGTTCTGGCAAATCCACCTTGCTGAGTATGCTTTTCGCCACGGCGTCGGTGAACATGCGCGTGGGCTTGGTGCCCCAGCTTCATGAAGACGACGGCAAGAGTGGTGCTGAGCAATTTCATCAGAGGTTCTCGGTTGCGCTTAGCGATGAGCCGGTGCTCTTGTTATTAGATGAGCCGACCAATCATCTCGATCGCGATCGAAGGCTGTCGTTTAAGCGCATGCTGAAGGGTTTTCGCCGTACACTCGTGGTGGCCACGCACGACGAGGATTTGTTGCGCACAAATTTTGATGGCTTATGGCATCTGCACGATGGTTCATTGCGAGCGTTTTATGGCAACTACGATGATTACTGTGCACTCCGTGCACACGAGCATTATGCGCTTGTTGCCGAACTTGCGAGCGTCAAAAATGTAAAGCGCCAGGCGCACTCCTCACTTATGCGCGAACAGGCCCGCGCAAAAAAGAGTCGGCACAAGGGCGAGAAGAGTATCCGAGAGCGCAAATGGCCCACCATCGTGTCGACAGCAAAAGCTACGCGCGCCGAAGAGACGACGGGAAGAAAGAAGGCAGCCCTAAGAGAAAAGCGTGCTGACTTAATTGAACGCTTAGAACAATTGCGCCTGCCGGAGGTAATTGCGCCCAATTTTCATTTTGCATCATCGCATAATACCGGCGTGGTGCTTATGGTGCGCAGCGGTTCATGCGGCTACGACACGCCGCTTATACACAACATTAATTGCACCGTGAGATTTGGTGAACGCCTCGCGCTCGTCGGCAATAATGCCGCAGGCAAATCGACGTTGATGAAAGCTATCATGGGTCACGATTCGATAACGCGCGATGGCCTGTGGCAGACGCCAGCGCTCGTGGACATTGGTTACCTCGACCAAAATTATCGCAATCTTCGAAGTGAATGGTCGGTGCTGCAAACTATCGGCGAGCGTCGCCCAGAATGGACGATGGCTGAAATCCGTCGACATCTCAATGCATTTTTGTTTCGCAAGAATGAAGAAGTCTCAGCGTTAGTGTCTGAACTCAGTGGCGGCGAACGTGCGCGCTTGTCGCTCTGTGCCATAGCAGCGAAAAGCCCGAGGCTTTTGCTGCTCGATGAAATAACTAACAACGTCGATCGCGAAACCCGCGTGCACATCATCGAAACCCTTTCGGCGTATTTGGGAAGCATGGTGTTTATCAGTCACGACGATGAATTTCATCGTGCGATGCGTGCTGATGTCGTTGGCACGATAGCTGATGGTCATTTTACGTCATCATGATCATGTTGAGAGCAGGTGTGCTCAAAATGCGCTGGGCATTACTTGCGCATTTATTGTATTGCTGGTGAGTGGCATTTCATTGAGTCACGGCGGCGATTGCCCGACAACCATCAACGTAGGATTCCGGATTCAATGCGCCGATGGCTACGCCACTTCTCGGCGTTATGAGGCGAAAGAATATCTCTTTCGGCTCACCGATGGAAAAACCTAGGCTACAGGTTGACAAGACACGCTTCACTGCTACGCATGCGACTATCAAATGCGTATTTCTATTTAGGTTAATTATGAAAACGATATTCTCTTTCATCGTTGCAGCGTTTTTCACTACGAATTTCGCCATTGCCATGGAGGTTGGCAATAAGCCCTACGAAAAATTTAAAAATGATCCTAAAAATAGCTGTTTAGTTTCGTGGCTGCCAAGTCACATCGTTTCGAGTCAAGATCTGACCGCGCAGAGCATTTTCCGTTGGTGTGATAATGACGACAAGGCAAGAAGTTTCTTAGGTTCCCACGGTAAAAGTTGACGAACCAGGCAGTTTTTACGGCACGAATAGCTCGAATATTGATGCTGTTCGTGAGACAGCGCTCATCGATATTAACAAGGAGTTTGAAAAAGGCGAAGGTCGACCTCGCGTGCTCGAAGTTGGCCCTGGTCATGGCTTTTTCTCGGAGAGCATGATCATCGCTGGCGCGCACCTAACGATGGTTGAGCATCAGAAAACGGCCCTTAATATTGCCGTCGAAAATATTCGAAAATTTATGCCTCCTTTCCTGAAGGAAGGCGAAAAAATTGACGATATCTTCAAAGCTATCCATGGCGATATCAGTGTTGAAGGAAATATTGCTGAAGAAGAGCCGTTTCAAT
>CAZRSD010000032.1:0-12493 GCA_964602645.1 uncultured Myxococcales bacterium | reverse complement strand
CATTTGGTTGTTGATGCCGGCGCCTATGATCATGATCTGTACCCCTGGTGCTTCACCCTTTTTCTTAAAGAGTTCCGCATCAAGAAAGACTTTGTCGACGTGGGCTGCGGTAAATGCTATGCTTGACGTAAGAGGAAATGGCGGCGAGAGCACCCTTAAGGCGCCGAGCGACCAGAAATTATTGAGGTCTTTGATGCGCCGACCATAAAAATCGAGGCCATAGGTCGAGGGGACGCCCATGGCGCGATACGCGCGCGCGTGGCCAAATTCATGAAATGGCGTCGAAAATGCTGGGCATAGCCAATAGGAAACGGGGAGCGAAAACAATAAATTGGCAAGGCGCTTGCCCCAGTGATCACGAAAGCTCTCTGTCGCCGCATCAAAAAGCCACGAATAGCCTTGTATGGCGCTTATGGGGGCCTCGACAATGGCTTCATTGGCATTGAAGTACGTGTCAACGTAACCGCTATTGAGAGTCACGTCACGCCGCAGGTCGCGCGCATTTGCTGTCGCTGCAAACGTTGTGAAGAAGAATAGGGCTAGTAAAGAATACCGATTCATGGGGACCACTTTTGGCATAGCTAACAAAAAGAAACAAAGGGAGGGCCTAGGCGATTTTTAACCGCGCTCGCTTGTAGCCATTTCGCATAATGATAGAGATAATAGTGAAGTGCATGCGGAGCATTAGATGACAAAGAAAATTAACGACGCAAAACAGCCGAAAAAGGACAACGCTACTTCAAAAGCAGTGGGTCGGGTCAACTATTTCTTGAGGCTTGGCAACTATGCCATGGTGCGCCGTCTGGCGGCGCCACTCGCCAATGATGCAAGCCTCAATGACGGCGATCGCGCAGCGATTGAACGCGCGCTTCGCATTACGTGGCCAGATCCGCTTTCGCTTCTTGCGGGCTTTGCCTGTCTGGTCGTAACAACGGTAGTGGCGTTTGTCGTCGCGTATTGATGTTGGTAAGCGCCATAAACTCAGGAATAAAAAATGTTGTGGAATCTTATTAGTAAAAATCCTTTTGCATTCTTAAAAGACCATATGCAAAAAACTGAAGACTGCGTGCAGAAGACCAATTGTATCTTCGAAGCACTTTTTTCCGGCGACAAAGAGCGCGTGACACAGTTAGCAAAAGAAATTAGTCAGCTCGAGCATGAATGTGACCGCATCAAGCAAGCCTTACGCGTACAAGTTGCCAAAAGCATCTTTTTGCCCATTGAACGACGTGATTTGCTGCAAGTGTTATCGAATATGGATTCGATAGCTGATAGTGCAGAAGATGTTGGGGTCTTATTGACGATGCGCTGGATGGAAATGCCCAATGCATTGAAGCCTGCCTTCATCGAATTTCTGCGACGCACCATCGATGTAGTTGAAGAAGCAACCAAGGTTATTTTTGCGCTAGACCTTCTCCTTGAAGCAGGATTTTCTGGTCCCGACGCCGAAGAGGTGCAAGGGCGCATCGATTATGTCGATCGTCTCGAACATCTCGCCGACAAAGCGCAAGACCAACTCGCGAAACAACTTTTCGAGCATGAAACTGAATTCAGTGCTGCGGCCATCATCATGTGGATAAAGATTATCGACAAAGTCGCGAAAATTTCAGACAGCGCGGAAAAGATGATGAGTCACATTCGCCTCATGCTCGCCGTGAAATAGCCAAAAACTTCGTAAGGTATTGGTTGCTGGGATTAGTGTGTTACTAAGCCGTGTAATCAAGTTCGGGAACAGTCTATGCAAGGAAAATTTGACCTCGGCATTGGTGCTGGCACAACGTGCTTTAGCGCGATGCCTCCACACCTCATGTTCGGAAGTGATTTGTGGACCCAATAGCGATTTTGGTGGTTGTTGCCATTGTGGCAGGGATGTATCTTGCCTTTAATATTGGTGCCAATGATGTTGCCAACGCTATGGGCACGTCGGTAGGCAGTGGTGCTCTAACGATCAAGCATGCGATCATAGCAGCGGCGGTGTGTGAATTTTTGGGCGCATTGTTGATTGGCGACGAAGTGAGCAAGACGATCAAGCAAGGCTTCGTTGGTCCTGGCTTATTTGCCGCCGACCCTGAGGGTTTTGCCTACGGCATGACGGCGGCAATTTTGGCGACGTCATTATGGCTGCAATACGCAACATTTAGAGGTTTGCCCGTTTCCACGACACATAGCATCGTCGGTGCGGTTTTGGGCTTTGCAATTTTGCACGGTGGACTCTTTGAAATTGAGTTTGGCAAATTGCTCCTGATTTTTTCAAGCTGGATGGTGTCGCCGATTATGGGTGGTCTCATCTCGTATTTTTCGTTGCGCTTTATTCTGCGCACCATCATCGATAGTCGCGATCCGATAGCGCGCGCTCAACAATATGTGCCGGTGATGATAGCGCTTGCGGTAACGATCTTGAGTAGCGCCTTTACGCAAAAATTGCTTAACCGCTGGCTCTCTCGAGAAATCGAAGGCCTTGGCATAGTTTTGGCGGTAGCATTTGGCTTCATCGCCTTTGTGGTCTTTCGTCGATTTGCCCAGAGCGTTCGCGAAACAAGCACTGTCCGCGAGAAAATTCTCGCACGAACTGAGGGTATTTTCGCCAAAATGCAGTGGGTGACCGCGTGCTTCTTAGCATTTGCACACGGCAGTAACGACGTGGCCAATGCCATTGGTCCTGCAGCAGCCGTGATGGCCGCGCTCACCGAAAACACCGTTGGCGACCAAACGGCAGTACCTGGTTGGCTTCTCTTTACCGGCGGCATCGGCATTGTGGTGGGACTCGCTGTCATGGGCCGCAAAGTTATTCAAACAGTTGGCCAAGAAATCACCGAAATCACGCCGTCACGCGGTTTTGCTGCTGAGTTTGGTGCGGCTATCACCATCTTGTTTGGCACGATCCTGGGCTTGCCGCTTTCAACAACTCACGTGTTGGTTGGCTCGGTCATTGGCGTAGGGTTTGCCCGCGGCATCAGTGGTATCGACCTCATGGTGATCAAACGCATCGCACGCTCGTGGATCGTGACGATGCCGCTCACTGCCGCTATTTCAATGGTGTTTTGCTTTGTATTGCGATTTTTCTAAACCACTCTCGTCACGTTGGTACTCCCTGCAAAAAACGCGATGGTTTGTTCAGCAAGCAACGTAGAGACACGCAGTTGCGCCTCCTCGGTGGAAGCACCGAGATGTGGCGTCACAATGATCTTTGCATGATGCAACAGTGGATCAGTGCCGTCCGGCGGTTCTTGCCGAAACACGTCGAGCGCCGCGCCGTGCACATGACCACTATTGAGGCCGCGCAGGAGTGCGTCGTCGTCGATGAGTTCGCCCCGCGCGGTGTTGATGAGCAATGCGCCGCGCTTCATCGCGGCGATGGTATCGTCGTTGATCATGTTGCGCGTATCGTTAGAGAGCCCGCAATGAAGCGATACGAAGTCAGCAACACCCAACAGTTCGATGAGTGGCAAGGCCGCGACACCTTGGCTTTGCAATAGCGACGACGCGACCCACGGGTCAAAGCAGACAACACGCATACCAAAAGCTTGTGCACGTGTGGCAACGCTTTGTCCAACATTGCCAAAGCCTACCAAGCCAAGCGTCTTGCCGAAGACTTCGTTGCCCTGCAATCGCTTGCGGTCCCACACGCCCTTTTGCAATTGTTCATGAGCGACAGGGATTTTACGTGCAAGCGCAAGTATGAGCGCAAACGTGAGTTCTGCCGCAGAAATGCTGTTGCCAGATGGCGTATTGATCACGGCGATAGAACGCTGTTTCGCCTCGGCAATATCGATGTTGTCGATGCCCACGCCAGCGCGACCGATCAATTTTAATCTGCTACCTGCCGCGATCACGTCTTTATCGACTTTAGTCTGGCTTCGCACGAGGAGCGCGTCATATGCTGGTATCTTTTTGATTACCTCATCGCGCGAGAGATTAAGCGCAATGTCAACCACGAGATGCTCGTGCGCGCCAAGAAGTGCCAAGCCTTGCGGCGCCATTGGTTCACACACGAGGATAGAGAAATTCTGCGTGGTCATAGTGTTCTCGACTTTTTACAAAGTCTAGCCGCAAGAACTTACCAATTCAAGGTGTGGCCTTGAACGAACTATCGCTTGGGCCGACGACAAATCGGGCGCTGCTGGCTTGCCGAGGAAACGCCCGCGGAGTGCAGCAATGCGCGCTTGGGCTAGAAAGGCCTTGTGCCTAATGGTTTCGCTCTTTGCGATCAGTTCATCAAGCAACGCAATAGCCTCGAGGCTCAATGCAAAATCATTGCCGATGATGAATTGGTCAACGCCGGCCATGACACTTTGCTCAAGAATTTCTCGCAGCGCATAGTTATCGGCCACGGCCTTCATAGTGAGATCGTCGGAAATGATCACCTTGGAAAAGCCCAGTTGTTGTCGTAATAGACCCGTCAGGGTTTTCTCGCTCATGGTGGCGGGCCATCTATCGAGGGGTTTGGTGATGATGTGTGCCGTCATGATGGTTGCGACATCAGCAGCTATCGCCGACGCAAAGGGCAAAAGCTCCCGCACTCGCAGCGTTGCCATATCGGTATCGATGACAGGCAAGGCTAAGTGGCTGTCCACTGACGTTGCACCATGGCCAGGAAAGTGCTTGGCGCATGCAGCAATGCCAGCACCTTGCAAGCCTCGAATATATTCGGCCGCATACTGCGCGACGATCGCGGCATCAGCTGAGAACGCGCGGTCGCCGATGACTTCATTCTCGTCGTGATTGAGCACATCGCAGACGGGTGCAAAATTGAGTTGAAAACCGAGTGCCGCAAGCTCGCGCGCTTGCATCGCGGCAATGCGAAACACCCGCTTCGGATCTTTTTGAAACGCCTGTTCAAGATCAAGGAGCGGTGGAATATTGGTGCAGATGCCACGCAATCGCGCGACGCGTCCGCCCTCTTGATCGACACTGATGATCGGCGGATGTTCGCTGTTGGCCTCGGTGATCGCGCTGTTTAACGCGACCACTTGCGGCAGCGACTCGATATTGCGCTTAAACAAAATGACGCCACCAAGGTCATTCGTGGCGAGAAATTGGTGCTCTTGCGTGGTAAGCATCGCTTGGTGAAAACCGACGATGAAAAATTCACTCGCTCGTGGAATGCGCATGATGCTCGGCCTTTTCTGGGTGTGCTGCGGAATGGCTGTGGGCTGGCCAAAACAAATAGGCAAGCAATGCCAGTAGCAATCCGCAAAACGCGCCAGCTGATTGGATCTTGATTAAAAATCGACTGGATTTTGCTTCGTTGATCATCTCTTTTATGTGATGAGGATGCAAGAGCACGTGGAAAATCATGCCGCAGGCGAGCGCCTGAAGGAAGTGCAATATCGACGAGTCCATTTGGGTAAAAATCTGCTCCCCAAAAAAGAAGCCGGCAACCATGGCCAACGACAAACCGCCAAGCGCGAGGCTGCTGCCGACGATGCCGAAGGTTTTTGATGTGGTCTTCCAAATGGCTATCGATTCAACAAAGCGATGAATAGCGACAGCAAACGCCAATAGATGGATGCTGCCTTCAGCATTCGGGTGAATGACAAGTGCTGCACCGTCGAGCATGTTATGTGCGACAAAGCCAAAAATTGAGATGATCAAAAACGGCTTTTGAATTTCGCACTCACTGCGTTTAAGGATTTGGCTCAAAAATAGCGGGCCAACGAGGCCAAGAATGACGGCGATGATGGTGGTGAAGCCCGCATGCTCAAGGCTTTCGGGGAGAATGTGCAGCGTGACAAGGCACACGAGGGCTGTGATGATCATGCCATCAAAAAAGCGCAGAACTTTGGTGCGGGACGATACCCAGTGATAGCAAAAGGGTCCCAATAGAGATAAAGCCACTGCAAGCCAAAAATACCAGTTCATAACCACCTTCAAAATATTACCTCCCAAAACTAGCGGACTTTTTAGAAAATAAAAAGGCGCGTTCAACGGGGATTTTTCGGCAATTCCCGATCCTGATCGGTCACATCAGTCTGTGTCGTTACACGAGCGGAGATTTTGGATCCAAGATGTCGCGCAAACCATCGCCCAGGAAATTGAAGCCTAACACGGTGATGGCGATGCAAAGCCCAGGGAAAATGGCGAGATAGGGCGCGGTGAAGAGATTGGCGACGCCCTGATCGAGGAGAGCGCCCCATGATGGCGTGCCGATCGGAAGACCCAAGCCCAAAAAAGTGAGGCCAGCCTCGGCGAGGATGATGATGCTCAGGCCGTAACTCGCTTGTACGATGATGGGGCCAACCACGTTGGGCAAGATATGCATGAGCACGATGCGCGGCGCAGATGCACCGAGCGCGTGGGCTGCGATCACGAAATCGCGATTTTTGATTTCGAGCACACGTGCGCGCACGAGGCGCGAATAGGAGACCCAGCCGGTAGCCGAGAGCGCAAAGATCATCGTGAAGATACTTGGTGGCATCACGGCGGCAAGATAAAGGGCGAGCAGCAAACCAGGAAACGCGAGGATGATGTCGATGAGCCGCATCATGACAGCGTCGATTCTACCGCCCAAATAGCCAGCAATTGCGCCGGTTATCGTGCCGACCACGATGGATATCGACGTCACCACCATCGAGACGATGAGTGACATGCGGGCGCCGTAGATGAGCCACGTCATCACGTCGATGCCGTTAACGCCGTGACCGAGGTGGCCGCTTGCCGGTGGCTGCAAGTGTTTTTCGAGATTAGGGCTGATGCCGGTCTTACTCACCAAAAGCGGACCAAAAATACCGACGAAAACCAATAACAAAAAAATGATGCCACCTACCTGGAGTAGGCGGTGTTGCCTTGCGCGTCGTGAAAGCCTGGTCATGATTTTGTTGCCCCCACGCTGATTCGCGGATCGATGAGGCCATAGACGATGTCGGTTAGAATATTGATGACCGCATAGATAAAGGCGATGACGAGCACCGTCGTTTGTACCACCGGCATGTCGAGTTGTTGAATGCTCTCAAGGAGCAATAAGCCTATGCCTGGCCAATTAAAAATCTTTTCTGTCACGACAGAGCCCGCGAGCACCGCGCCAAACTGCAAACCAACCAGCGTGGTCACCGGTATCAGCGCGTTGCGCAGTGCATGCTTAAAAAACACCACGAGCGGCGGCAAGCCTTTGCTTTGCGCGGTGCGAACATAGTCTTCGCTCAAGGTTTCAAGCATGGTGGCACGCGACATGCGCGCTAACATCGCGGCAAGTGCCGTGCCCATGGACAGCGCAGGTAGCACGAGCGAAAAAATACCGTCGTCGGCACCGCTGATGGGCAAGAGATGAAGGCGAATAGCGAAGAGCAACAATAAGACAGGGCCCAAAAAGAAACTTGGCACTGAAATGCCAATGAGCGCAAAGACGCTCAAGAGATGATCGGGCCATCGATGATGAAAAAACGACGCCAGCACGCCGAACAATGGGCCCAGCATAAGTGCGACGAGCATGGCCGCTATTGCAAGCGCGATGGTGTATGGCATGCGTTCAGCGACGACTTGAATGACATTGCGTCGCGTTACCAAACTTTCAACGTTGAGGCTCGCCAGATTCTTAAGAAATCGACTGTACTGATCAACGAAGCCTATCGGCTGACCGTTGTCGTCGAGAAGGCCCAAACTTTGCTTGAGCCTTTCCCGCGATGCAGCCTGTGCCTGATCCCCCAAGATATGATCGACAGGATCACCAGGTACAAGCCGCATGCTTCCTGAAACGATGATGGTTGCGCCAAGCATCACGGCGATAAGCGCAAATATTCTGCCAGCTATTGTTGCTGGCCGAAGCCGTGCGCTTAAGAAAATAATTACGAGCGCCGTGATGAACACCAACCATGAACTCAATTTGATGCCCTCATATCTTTGCCATCAACTACATACGCTCCACGCAAGCCAATGAGCGATCCCGTCGGTGAAGGTGAGAAACCCTTCACGCGATCGCGGTTCAGTACAACGATGCGGTCTTCATTCCACAATGGAATGTAGGGCAGATCGGTTAACATGATGCGCTCGACTTCCTGATAGATGGCTTTTCTCTTTATGGGCTCCATAGTAACGCGACCAAGCTCCACAAGGCGATCGACTTCGGCATTTTTGTAACCATGACGATTACCACCGGCTTTCACGTCGTCGGGAATGCTCGATGAATGGTGCACGAAATGGTAGAGATCAGGATCAGTTACCGGCACCCAAATGGCGCTCAGGAGTTCAAACTGTCCTTGCTTCATGTCTTGGAACAGCGCGCTCCAATCTTTAACGCGGATGCCAGCATCAATACCGACGCGCTTCAAGAAATCTGCATAGAGCTGCGCGGTGTTTTGACGCAAGCGATTAGGTGTTGACGAGATCGTCAGTTTGAAGCGCATGTTGTCGGCACCTCTGCGCTTAAAGCCCGCATCATCAAGGATCTTTTCTGCAAGTGTCGGGTCGAATGCTGGTGGCTTCAAAGTTTCATCTTTAGCCCAGTGGCCATTCGGAATGAGGCCGCTCACGCGCTTTGCAGTGCCAAGCAAAATCTTTTCGATAATTTGATCAAAGTCGATCGCATGAGCGATGGCAAGGCGCACGCGCTTGTCGGCGATGGCCGTGCGGCTGAGATATTGCTCGCTGTTGTTGGGGTCATCGTCGCGTGGACCGCGAACGTTGAACGCAAGATAGGTATAGCCAAGGCCAGGAACTTCCTTGAGTTCAAGGTGGCTTTGCTTTTTGAGTTCTTCAGCATTCACCGGCGAGAACTCACCGTCAACGATGTCGGCTTTTTTGCCGATGAGCTCAAGAATACGGGTATTTTCATCGCGCACGACGCGCAAAAGCAGCGACGCCTTTGGTGCACCTTCAAACCAATCCGCGAATGGTGCAAGCGTAAGCGCTTCTTTGGCTTGGTCGTATGCTTTCACGCGATATGGCCCCGAGCCGATGTTTTCGTGACGACATTGTTGTGAGCGGCCCTCGCAAGCTTTTTTCGAGACGATGCCGATGGCGCACAGATCCGTCAAAAATGGTGCGTGGGGACGGGCGAGTTCAAAGAGAAGCTCATGCTCATTTACTGCCGTCATATTGGACACATAATCGAATTTCTCGCCGTGCGGGGAAGCCACATCGGGGCTTACCAGCTCCTTAAAGGTATAGACGACGTCGTGAGCAGTGAGAGGCGAGCCGTCGTGGAATTTGAGATTTTTGCGCAAGATAATTTTAAACGTCTTATCGTCGATAATTTGAAAACTCTCGGCCAAAAATGGCGTAACTTCAACGTTATCGTTCATTTCAAACAAAGAAGCGTAAATGAGTTTTGCAACGCGTGATGCTGTTGCCGACGTTGTATAGCGCGAATCGAGAGCTTCTAGAGGGAACGCGACGTCGACGGTGATGATTTGCTCTTGTTCTTTTGGCTTACAGCCTCGACCACATGAGAAGAGAAGCGAGAGCGCAGACGCGAACAAAAGCATTCCATATCGTGTTGGTGATTTCTTCAATGTCATTATAACTCCGATCCTTTTTCATTGACCTGACTTCCCCACGACGTTTTCGAGCACTATCTAATCCACGCGAAAAAGTTTGTGTAGTGCGAGTGCATGTTCAAGACACGAAGGAAGGCAGCAATTGTAGTACTGGGTTAGATTAAGCATGTTGCCCCAATAAATAAATCGGGTGGAAATAAATATCCGACAGAGTTGCCGTTGTAACATCAGATTAAGGAGATTGTTAAAAAACTAGTCAAACAGGTAGTTTTTTACTATTTAAAGGCATGCGAATGCAAAGTCTTGTGACAATTTTGCTTTTGTCGATAACGGCACTGGGCAAAGTGGAAAAAGAAAAACCTAAGCCTGTGGCGAAGGCGGATAAGTCGCTTGCCGCGCCGAGCGTAGGTACTGAACCGCCGCTTTTGGAGATCAAAGGCGCTGACGAATTTGCTGTGCCTGATTTTATTCGTCACGACGTAGATTTTTGGGCGAAGGTGTATCGGGAGTGGGATACGAACCAAGTCGTGATATATGATTCGCCAACCAAAATCGTCTATCGCGTGATGAATTTGCCCAAGCATGATTTTGCTTTGAGCGCGCAGAAATATCGTAAGGAAGTACAAGCTGAAGTTAGTCGTGTCACCGACGCGCTCTCACACACCTTCTCGAGAGTGATGACCAGGTATTCACTGAGATTCAGCACGTCGTCAAACAGCATGATTTACATAAAGACAGCGATCTCGTTGAACGCGTGCGCTATCAAAGCGGTTTACGTAGCCAGTTTGAGTTCGGGCTTAAATCGTCGGGACGCTATGCCGAGGACATGAAAGCGGTTCTCAGATCACAAAGTATGCCTGAGGAATTACTTGCGATCGTTTTCGTTGAATCGCTGTTTAATTTGTCGGCGCAATCGCATGCGGGCGCGTGCGGGCCGTGGGGCATTTTGAAGGAGACGGCCATCAATACCGGTATCTACGTCAACAAATTTACCGACGAGCGTATTGATCCTGTGGTGGCGACTCTTGGCGCATCCCGCTATTTAAAGAAGGCCAAAGACAATCTCACTGAATGGCCGCTTGCGATTACGTCGTACAATTATGGCTATCCGGGCATGTTGCGCGCCGTGAATAATCTGCAAAGCAAAGACTTCTCGGTGATCGTAGCGAAACACGAAAGCCCCATCTTCAAATATGCGTCGAAGAATTATTACGCAGAATTTCTGGCGGCACTCGACACCTTGCGCAATGTGGAAACGTATTTTCCTGGTTTGAAGCGTGAGACTCGTTGGGAATATGAAGTAGTGCAAGTGCAGCGACCGATCATCGTCGACGACATGATATCGGTTTCGGCAATTTCCCGCGAAAGCCTAGCGACGCTTAATCCAGGTTTGACGCGTTTTACCATGAGCGGATCTGAGGTGATTCCGGCCGACTATGCACTTCGCGTACCGAAGGGCAAATCGACGCAGTTTTATTCGCATCTGAAGCGCGTGTCGACCACAAAGCGCAATGCTGCGGCACTGAAGATTAGTTCAAAATATCAGGCGCGTGGAAAAGAAAGCCTCAATACGATCGCGAAGATTTTCGGTGTCTCGGCGGAGAATTTGAGTGAGCGCATGGGCAAACCACTCGACTATCGACCGAAAGGCTCGATCCTCATTCGCTCACAGTTTCATTTGTTCTCACCGCTGCTCGAAATCAACAAAGGCATGCTCGCGGCGTTGCCGAGCGGCCAAGCCTTGGAAAAACCGCCAGAGATAACTACACCCGTGAAATAGGCGGAATGCATGCCCCCGTGTTTTACAACAGGGCACAAACGCGCTACGTAACCACATGCTTAATGATTTGCGATCCGATTTAGAAACCACCAAAGACCTCGGCAAGCTTGCCAAGCTCAAGCACGTACAGGCCTGTCTCATGCCTGAGTCGCAATATCAAAAGAGTGCAGGCTTTGACGCCGTTGACCTCGTGCACCAAGCAAGCGCCGGACTTCGGCTTGCTGATGTTTCACTCTCGACGAGCTTCCTCGGCAAACAACTTCGTGCACCGCTCATGATCGCACCGATGACCGGTGGCACCGAACTTGCGGCGCTCCTCAATCAACGCTGGGCGAGCGCTGCGGAACATTTTGGCCTCGCCTTTGGCGTTGGCAGTCAACGATTGATGCTCAAGGATGATCACGTCAAGGCGAGTTTTGAGGTTCGCCGCTATGCACCGACGACACTTATCTTCGGCAATTTGGGTGCTGCGCAAATTCTTGGTCCAGATGGCCCCGAGCTTGCGCTGCGGGCCGTTGCAAGCATCGCCGCTGATGCGCTTTTCTTGCACCTAAATCCGCTTCAAGAAGTATGCCAAGAACGTGGTGATACTAACTTTAGCGGCGTGCTTCAGGGCATTGTGGCTGTCGCGAGCAGATTTCGCAAAGAAGGCATCCCAGTCCTGGTCCGTGAAGTGGGCTTTGGCATGAGCACAAAAGATGCCGTGCGCCTAGTTGAAACCGGCATCGACGGCCTCGATTGCGCAGGCTCAGGTGGCACGTCCTGGTCGAAAGTTGAAGCATTGTGCGCCACTGACGAGCGCTTTCGCAAGCTGGGGATGATGTTTGGCGAATGGGGCATATCGACGGTGCAATCGATAAAAAATGTTCGCGCGGTTAATCAAAGCATTCCGCTCATTGCAACCGGCGGCTTACGTTCCGGGCTTGACCTCGCCAAAGCAATCGCGCTCGGTGCCGACATTGGCTCAATGGCAACACCCATGCTTAAGGCTGCGGTGACGAGTGAACAAGATTTGGCCAAGTTCATCGAACAAACCCTCTTGGAGCTGCGCGTCGCCATGTTTGCGGCGGGCAAGAGCACGGTGGCCGAACTCAAGAATGCGCTTGGTTAGTTATTGCCATACCTCAGCCTCGCCACGTCTGTTATGCCCCTCCCAAAGCCATGCCACAGGCAAATATGATGTCGCTACTCGTCCGTAGCCTTGCGATGCGAATTGCTGATCGGTCAGAAATAGCACCGAGAGCACATGTTGAAAGCCGAAGATGTGTGCTTGCAAGGTAGA
>CAZRSD010000031.1:4143-12578 GCA_964602645.1 uncultured Myxococcales bacterium | reverse complement strand
AAGGGTGATTTGCTCGCAACACCACCTATCGTGAAAACAGAAATCAACCGCATTGTAGATGAGGCAAAGCGGCAAAAGAAGGCGATTGACGATTTCTTCGACGGCACGAACGCCGTGCCGACATCACAAGATGAACTCGATTCGGTTGCTCGTGTTATTGACGGCAAATTGGGTACGACGGAACTCTCAGATTATGCGGTGACGAGAGGCGTAAAGCGCGTTGAGGTCCAACGAAGAATAGCCGTGAACGCCATCGTAAAACCAGTAATTCCGGTGGGAGGACCACCGATATTTAATCTGCCGAGACCTGAGCTTGCAATAGAGAAGTTCGAAACCGCTATAACTGCGATCGTCACGACGTTGGTATTGTCCGCTGCAAAAGTGAAATTCATCAGTGCGCTCAAAGGGCTCGATAATTTCTACGATCCTGGAAAATTGCTTGCTCTTAAAAATGCGATTGACGGCGCAGCTGACTCTGCCAATCCACGCTATACTGCCTCTTACAACAATTTGAGCGACGCACTTGAGCCTTACAGCGTCGATGGTCTCAAAGCTCGTCTTGAAGCTGCTGGTTTAGTCAATGGCTCAGAGAATGAAGTTCAGTTTTACAAGAACTTTCTTATCATTATGAAGTCGACGGTTAACCAAGAACTCTTTAAGCGTCTTCACAAAAAGATTGAGCAACGCATTACCGACCGCGTGAACTTTCTAAAACGATATATTGTCGATCATCACCCAACGCTCACTACTATTGCTGCGCAAATAAATGTCGTAGACGCAGCGAAAACCGAAATTGAAGTCAATAATGCGTGTACGGCGCTCAATTTGGCGCTTAACGCGCATGTTAGGAGGCCAGCGGATTGTGCTACGATTCAGCTGGAACTAGCAGACGATTTAGCAGTCATGAGTCCGCCGACTGCGCAAAATCCATTTCCGCAAATGGCGATCGTTGACAAGGCGAAGAAGAAAATTAAGGCGCCATTTGAAGCTGCCCTCGAAAAAATCGAGCAGTCAGGTGGTAAGGAAGAAAAAGTCAAGCTTAAGATTTTGGGCAAAGATGAAGAATTTGACATCCCCAAAGGCGTGACCGATTTGGCGAAGGGCGTAAAAGCGTTCAATGACTCTTATTTGGCTTCAGCTTATGCCATTGATTTGACCACTCTGCCGAATTGTGATGACTACATCTAACGTATTTTATTTGACGAGATCTCACAGTTTTTGAAAGCCTATAATATTGGTACCGCTATGACGCCATTGATATATGCTGACATCATGGACAAATATGGCAATGAACTCTATTCCAAAATGAGCGCTGCAGAAATTACGCAACTTGGTGTCAATGTACAAAAAACCTCCACGCATCAACTCGCCAAGCTTCATCTTGTACTAACCGATGCGGCATACGCAAACGTGACGTCACCGTTTACTGCGCCTCCTGCTGCGCTTTTAATTCAAAACATGAAAGATGCAGCGCTTGGACCGGTTGCGGATGGAACGCCCGAAGGTGCTGGTGTCTATGATTTCAAAGTGGCGCTCCAAGCGGTCTACGATGCTATTGACGATGCGGGATCCGCGAGTGCGATTAATAGACTTGCGCTATTTTTGCGAGATACTGCTAGCTTTCCAATTAAGGCCAATATGTTGTCGGCGGCTGTAGTGCCGGGTGTCGATATGAGTGCAGATTTCACCATGACGGGGCAACTCGGCGTGCTCAACGTGTTGGCGAAGAATAGCGAGACATATAAGACCCTAAGCAAAGTCGCTGCCATTGACCCAACGCGCCTTGATCAGGTATTCATCGAACCGAAAGGTGCTCCGCACGAGGGCGAAAGCCTAGCTGAACGCGCCGGCCCGGATGCTGGGGGGAAACGTTTTGCTATACCCGCGTCGATGCGGCGAGTGGTTTTTGGCAGCGACGCAGGCTCGAAGATTACGATCATGGATCAATTTGATCAGTTGCGCGACGTGCTCAAGCTTTGTCTTGAAAGGTTGAAAGCAGATGCTCTCGCGCACGGCGCGCCGCTTGCGCAGACGCTGTATTATGTTCAACCGATGGTAAATGCTTTTAATCTCGCGTTTGCCTACCCGTTGAGCGAGCTTTTGAAACTTAAATTTGATGGAAGTGATGACGCGGAGATAGCGCACGTCTTCGTGATGTTTGACGAAGAGCTTGCGTCGCGGTTTAGTCGCTTGAAGTCAGTGGTTTTAGAGAATGATATTAGGACGGGTCTAAAGCGAGAGATTTTTAAATTGATTGGTGGTTATACCGACGGGGGCGGGACTGTGCACCTTGGTGTAAAAGACCGAATGCACAGGGGTTCAGGCTCTGCTGAAACGATAGCCATCCAGAAGCACGTGGAAAACTTTTTGAAATAGTCGTATAACGTCGTTTGATTGATTGTGAAGTGGATTTGAAATTGGATCGAATAGATAGGCTTTATGGCGAAGTATATTAAAAATCAAATTTATTTATTTGCGCTCATGGTCAGCCTGGTTTTTGCCGTGGGGTGCATGCGCGCGAATGAGGAAAGGCGAGACGTAACTTCGTCGAGCGATAAACCCGAAGAGCGTGTCTCTGACGTCGACAAGGTCTTTAAATTAGCGAAAGACTTTGCAAGTGGCGCCAAGACAGGTGCTGTAGTCAAAGCTGCATTTGATAAGCTCAGCAAAAATGACCAACGTGAACTGTTTAACAAGCAGGAGGGTGCTGCGTCATTTGCGGTACTCATGGTTGTTGGTCTTGCATCTGATGATTCGGTGGTGGTCGTTGAGAAAGCGATTAATGCAAGCTCAAACGTGACAAAGGATCAGTTGTTCGGTAACGAGCTGATGAGGGAACTTTTAAGCAAGTCACGCCCGAAGGGCGAAGATCAATCAAAGCGTCTTCTTCTGATCGAGATTGTCCTGACGCGCTATCCTAAGCTCATTAATGAATTGAAGAAGACAGATCGATCGTTTGACATTGAATTATTTAATGACCTTGTTCTTTCGCTCAGCACCGCGAAGCTCACGCCTATCGCGGAGAAGGTGAGCTTGGCCAATCTCGACGCCATGGTGTCCTGGGCGCTTGCCAACCCACCGGTGGGCAAGCCGGCGTTTCAACAACTCTATGATAAAGTGCTCTCCATGCAGCTTGTGCTGCGCAAATTGCTGCTCACCAAAGTTGCCTATGATCCGGTGGTTGCATCACGTCATGCGCTCATTACCGCATTGATCGACGAAGCTAATGATTGGGGCATAGGTGGGCCGACTCTTGCAACCGATGCATATGAGTTGCCTTCGATTAATCGCGGAACCACCTATATGGGCACGTTTCTCGATGTACTCCTCTATTACGCTATCGAAAAAGATAGCCAAAAGGGTGCTGTAGCTCGAACAGCGTTCCAAGAGTTTCGCATTTACGCCGAGAAAATAAAAAATCTCATCGGTGGTAATCCCACATTTGTGAACTACGTAGCGCCCCCACCTGTAGCCGGCGTGATCACGATGCGTGATAGGCTTCAGGCACACTTGGCAGCCACCAATCACGAAGATTGGGCGAATTTCTTCTTCACGATAGAGCAAGTCAACGACGTGTTGAATGCGGCGGAGAAGACCGCCGTTTCAAACGACATGCTCCAGGAACTATATGGCCTCGTGATTACGGGCAACGCTCAGGCATTAGCATTGTCAAACCTTCCGGCGAAACCAGCGGGTAAATTTCTTCACCTCATCGCGGCTCGCTCGATCGATGCGAGAATCGTCGCTATGGCAGATGATTTCCTCGTGAAAGCGAGCGTCGGTATTGTTGCTCAGGAAGCGCCAATTCTCCTCGATAATGCGGGCACTGGTGGCAAAAATGCACTTCAATTGGTTGCCGCAACGGTAGGGCGCCCCATCACTGACGATGTCCTGCAAAAGAAACGCCTCATCGAACGCTTGGTTCTGAACGACACCGGAGCTGCGGCGCTTCAGCTAACAAATTCTGAATTGACGGCGCTGGTGACCGATGCATACGCACAGCGTGGGGCAGGTGGGCGCGGGCAGGCAGACTTTAAGGCGCTTTACACGAAAATGAACAACTACGTTCCCCCCAATGCGAAGGTGAAATTTGTCCGCAGCGAACTATTGCGCCTCGCTCAGGCCGATGGTCCCGGGGCCGTGCAAAACCTCGTGATGGACATCATGGCGGCACCTGATCCGTGGGGACTTAACGGCGGTGCGCAAACTGACGAGTACAAATTGGGTGCGGCCAATGGTACCCTGCTCTATGTACTGACGCAACATGCGATCGCGACCATGGGGGGCAATGGTAATGCGCTCAGGGAATTACGAGGCTATGCGCGCGTGTATAAAGCGAGTTTGGGCCAAGTTCCTTACACTGCCCATGTGCAAAATATGATCGCGACAAATGGTGCTGATGCAATTCGAAAGGTGCTTGCGAATGCGCTGCTACCGGCACACCGAGACAATTTTACGAATTACTATTTGGCGATCGATTCACCGCAAGATGTTTTTGACGCAGCTGCAAGGCCCGAAGCGCAGGTGAGCAATCAAATGCTTCGTGAGCTCTATGATCTCGTAATCGCCGATGTGCATCAGCTCGCGCATGACTTATCGCAGATGCCTGGGGGCGGAAATGTAGACCGCTTTGTTCATAGTTTGATGGCAAGAAGCACCGACATCAACGGCGACTTGTGCTATGTGGTCAACAAATTCTTGGGCAGTTTGTCGACGCTGGCGGGGGGCGGATTAGCTGGTGCTACGGCGGAACTAAATGCATTGAACGCACAAAATAGCGGTGGTCTCTTGCCGTTCAAGATTTTAACGGTGCGCGGTGGTGCGATTGCCGACGATCCGGGCAAGAAATTGCAGATTATTAAACGCATGATGGTCGCTTGTGACAACAGATGTGTTGGTGGCATGGCGCCGAACCAACTTAGTGCGCTCGTGCCGGTCATCGTCAACGATCCCGCCACGTTCAAAAAGATCTATGGCTTCTTTGGGTCCACCAGTGCCGAAGCAATAGCGCTACGCAGTGCATTGCTTGCGTCGTACTATGCAAAGGGCCCTGCCGCAACCAAGAGATTCTTAAACGAAGCTATCGGCGACAAATGGGGCATACGAACAAGCATTACCGATGCGGCGCAAGAGTATGAGCTTGACAAGAACCCAGTGATAGCGCCCCCTCATAGTGGGCCGATCCTCTACGTGTTGACCATGCGCGCCATCGACGATTCGGCGGGCAATACCAAGTCATATCGCGAACTGCGTGAATATGCCGCTATCGTAAAGGGCCACTTCAATTTTTTGGGCGTTAATTTCGATGCCTATACCACGGTGACACCATTTGGCCCCAGGCCGCAGGCTACCATGAAGGATCGTCTCGGGAATGCACTTGCGCCGTCGGGACGCCGCTTTTTTGCCAATAGTTTTCTCGCCCGAGAAAGCCATCTCGATGTTTATGACGCCGCAGATGAGCCCCAAGCCACAGTGTCAAACGCGATGTTGAAGACCCTCTATCTCTCGGTTATAGGCCATGATCCTGTAATGGTGACGGCCTTGGCTGACCATAACGGCGCGCCCACGACTGACAAATTCATCCACCGCCTCGTAAAGAGAACCGTCGACGAAGAAGGTTACCAAATTCTCAAATTCTTCCTCGACGATTTAGGAGGAGCGGCTCGTGAACGAGACCAACTCAATGATACTGGAGCGAGCAATTATCCCATAAAGCTTCTCGCCAACCAAGCGCGTGTGGCCGGCGACCATCCAGTGTTTAAGGTAAAGATGTTCGATCGCCTGCTCGCGCACGATGACGGCACTGCTCTCATGGCGATAGATGCCGCTGATTTTAAAGCACAGCGATGCTTTGTTGCTGCAGGCGTGGAAGGTCAACAGCTTTTTGCACAGCTTTATAAAAGCCTCCACGTAGTATCAGACCCAGCGAAGCTTAGGGCGCTCAGGAGCGGTGTTTTGAACGAAGCCTTTGAGCTCAACAAGCAAAAGGAGGTGATTACGCAGTTTACCGACCTGAGTAATCCCTGGACGCTTCGCCCGAATCTCGCAGGAGATGAGTTTGATCTTGAACAAAATCCGCCTGTGCCGTTTGCATTCCATCAAGGTAAGCTACTCCACGTTGTCACCGAGAGGGCAATTCAAACGGCGAACATTAATCTCAAGTACAGTTACGATGCATATAAGGACCTGCGTGAAATCTCGATGAAATTGCGTAGCGCTCTTAACAATAATCCCGGTGATTATGTTACCTATGCGAGGCTTGACAATCCGGATGACGCGGTCACTAAACTTAAAAACGAGCTTGATCCGAAGCCAAATCATCATGGCCTTGCTGAATATTATCTCGACCTCGACAATACGCTGCCAAACTTTGACGAGGCTCTGGTCATGCGTGCGGTAAGTAACCTCGCTAAAGCCGGCGTTTTTGACAATGCACAGTTGCAATGGATTTATCAAAAAGCGATAGATACAGACAATAAGGCACAAGTGTTGTCTACGAA
Organism: uncultured Myxococcales bacterium; assembly: GCA_964602645.1. Taxonomy (GTDB): domain Bacteria; phylum Myxococcota; class UBA727; order UBA727; family JABDBI01. Next base: position 6,078 of record CAZRSD010000031.1, on the reverse strand, counting down.
GCTTGATAGTAGTAACAATAGTTTCCTCCATCTTCTTTTGGCGAAGACGTTGAGTTCACCTTTGAATTTGGTGTTAAGCGACTATTTGACTAAGGTTACGAATGCCTCGGGATTGGGTCGTGTCAATGTAATTATCGCTCAAGTGAATAGTGGTGGCCGCAATACGCTGCAGATCATCGCCGACAAAAAGCGTAAAGATAGTGGTGCCGAACGTAATAAAGCGGTGACGGCTATCGCGATCAACGCGGCTCAACCAACTTTTCAGACATTGAACACTGACGAAGTGAAAATTGTCCTTATGGCAATACACGACGTTGGCAACGCACTTGGCCTAAAATACGCGTTCTCGAATCTTGCTGATGCGCAGATGGGCGTTGCAGCTTCCTGGTCTGCTGAGCAAAAAGCAACCATCACGCCAGGTAAGGCAGCTGGTGGCACGACACTTAAGGACAATATTGAGGACGACAACGTTAGAGACACGTTTTCAACTGAATATGCTCGGCGCAGTGCCCCGGTTCAAAAGGCTATGCATAACAATCTTGTAAAAACCGCCTTTGAGGTCGGCGACGGAGTCACTCCCAAAAAAGGCGCTCTTGAGCGCGTGGCTCGCCTCGTCGAGCGTGATTTCTTTTCAGATCCGGTGTTAAAGGCTGCAGATTTCAATCCATTTGGCATCGCTGGTGACGGCAATTTGCTCTATACCGTTCTTGTTCAAGCTGACCCAATGAATCAATCGCAGGTTGGGGCGATCATCGCTGCGTTTAGGGCAAAATTTACCAACCTCGTCGATTGGCAAAATTATCTTGATAGCGTTGCCAATCCGGGTGGTCAAAGCATCCTAGTGTACATGACAACAAAGGCGGGCAGCGTTGCAAATGCAAGAGTGTGGCTCAGCTACAACACTTAGTTGTCGATGCGAAAATATGCTTCTCAACCCACGAATGCGTCGAGAAGCATATTTAAGAATTTGGTAATTCAAAAACAGATGTAATCAGAAGTACAAGACGCATTGCAATTATTAATCGTTAATGCTGCAAAGAAGCGCTGCTTAAAAACCTTTATTCCTAAAAATCTTTGCACTGTGATGTTACGGTATTCGTGTTTTTAGATGCTCGATGACGTTTCGGTGATTTCTGCCCTGAAAAATGCGGTTGACGAAGATCCCAGGAAGATGGATGTCGTCTGGATCGAGGCCGCCGAATTCGACGAGGTGCTCAGCCTCGACGATGGTGATTTTTGCGGCCATCGCCATCGCCTTAGAGAAATTTTGTGACGTGCGATAAAAGCGAAGATTGCCATAGGTGTCCGCGATATGTGCGCGCACTATGGCGAAGTCGGCTTTGAGCGCTGTCTCAAATAGCATCTCTTTGCCGTCAATAACGCGATGTTCTTTGTCTTGAGCGATAACGGTACCTACACCAGTAGGCGTAAAGAAACCGCCAATGCCACTGCCACCGGCGCGAATGCGTTCAGCGAGCGTGCCCTGGGGATTGAGCTCCACTTCAATGGCGTTGTTCAGCATGAGCTCTTCGAGGTCAGGATTGCCGCCGACAAATGAGCAAATTACTTTCTTCACTTGGCGATTTTTTAACAGCACAGCAAGGCCTTGCCCCTGATTGCCGCAATTATTTGAAATAATGGTGAAGCCCTTCATCGGGGATGCGGCGATCGTTGCGATGCAGTTTTCTGCGAGACCCGAAAGGCCAAACCCACCGCTCATGATGACGGCACCATCAAAGAGGTCGGCGAGCGCCGCTTCAGCACTTTCAACAACTTTGAATAATGACTTCATGATGTCTCTGCCTCAAGCAAGGTGGTCAGTTTGCTAATCCATAGTATAGGCGAAATCATATGAAAACACGCCTTGCAAAACGTATTTGACGAAGCGGCAAAAGGCTCGTCGAACACTGTGTGTGATGTAAAATGTGGCGTGAG
>CAZRSD010000031.1:0-4133 GCA_964602645.1 uncultured Myxococcales bacterium | reverse complement strand
CTAATGCATGAAAATTAAGTACGTTTTGTGTCGAAAAAAAAGTGATCCATGCATGAAAAAAAGACAAACAACTTAGGTGAATTGTTGCCCTAAGTTCTGTGCGGCAATTTGTCGAATACCCTATCCACCGCACGTTAGGAATAATTTATGAACAATCGAACCAAATGCTCTTGGGTCTTTGCGTCTGTGCTTTTCTTAGGGCAAATGGCAATGGCTGCGCCCTTGAAAACAACGACGTCATTGCCTTTAACAGGAAACGACATTGCACAAGCGAAGGCTACGCTCAAGACCCAAGAGGCTGCTGAACAGTTTATCCACTTCGTGAAAGGTTTGGATGTTTTTCCTGATCATCAAAATCCAACCGACATCACGCACATTGAAAATCGCACGGTGAAGAAGGCGTATTTCGTGGCTCCATATTTCCAGGCGTCGGAAGCACGTGTTGCGGTAGGTGGCCAAGAAATCGCGGACCTTGGTATCAAGATCATCGCCGAGGCCTACGAGCTTCTTGGGGCGTTTGATTACGAGTTGCTCAAGATCAATCAAAGCGTGCAAGAAAAGACTCGGAAAGCGCAGGCCCTCGAGAAAATGCGCAAGGCTTTGCCTAACATCACCGATCCATTGGCGCTGCTCAGCACCCAACGACTCATCCAGCTAGTCGAGGCGGAAATCGCTGTGCTCGAGAAAAAGATAACGGGGCTTGAAGAGCAGGCCACGCGCGGCATGAATGAAACGTCGACGGTGCTTAAGCGGCAGGTCATAAGCCAGATCCAATTGAAGCTATCGTTCTTGGGTATTATCGCGTCGAGCGAAGAAGGTCGGCTCCTTAAAAGCAATGATGCGACGGAGCTGCGCGAGGGCATCGCGAGCATCATCGCCCGCGCAACTGGTGTGGGGCAATTTGGGTATCGCAATGCGACCTATGAAGCTGGCTACACTGAACAACAACGTGATTGGATAGGGCTGTATCGCTCCATCCGCCCCGACGTGACAGTGTCGTCGCTTGCTGCCAACGCTGTCTATGCACGAAGCACGGCGCTCACCGCCAAGAGCAATAACAACGACGCATACAGTTATTTCCTCGGCAAGGACAATATTGTTAACGCGCCTCGACTCTTTCTCGCGGTGAATGGCGGCTCGGCAGGTGCGTGTGGCAATACCAAATCGTGTAACGTCACCATCGAATACACTTGGCTTGGTGCAACCATGGCGAAGACTTCCCAATCGGGAGCAATTGCCATGCCAGTTTATTTTGAAGCCGACGTTTCATTTGTGCAGCCAGATTTCGAAGGCTCAGTCACTTGCGATTTCACCAATGGCTTCACCGTACGGGGACGCTCTGACGTGAAAGATGGCGCTATCATTTATGATGGCGACGTCTACAACAAGATAAACTATTCAGCTATTGAAGATGGCAGTTGCAGTTATCGCATCGACAAAGGTGACGCAAAATCTGCAGCCTACCACACCATCAAAACGCTCTACGACCAATACATGAACCTCAAGATGCAACGAGCCATTAAGTCTCGAGGAGAAATGGATCGGTACCGCGAATACGTGAATCACGAACTCGCCTACCATGCCAATCGTTCGCAGAATACCAATTTTGACTTTTGGTCATTAACGACGTGGACGACGGCACTTGGTGGTCCATGGGGTCCCGTTGCAAGCTTCGCCATAGGTGCTGCTCGCAGCTTCTACTGGCATACTCGCATCGAAGATTCCACCACGACAGAAGCGGTGAAGTTCACGACCACTATAAAAGAAAGCAATGTTCAAAAAGCTGAACGCATGGCCTTTGATGGTTTCACCATGTTGTGCTGGAAGAAAGACGGTGCCGATCCATACCTCGCTGCATGTCCGTCGAAAAATCTGCTCGACTATCAAAAGAACGTTGATACTGACCTCGGTAAGAATCAGCAGCTCTGTGATCAAGAGGGTGTGAGTGCCTCATGCCTTGACCAAGCTCGCGACAATGCTCGCACGTCTGAAACCGACGACAACGACATAATCAGCGATCCGTGGGCATAGGTTTAGGCAGTTGCGGCATGGGAGAAATCCCATGCCTTTCTCCTTTTTGACGAGGTGGAGCATGATACATCGCAGTAAAATTATCGCGACGACATTGTTTGTAATTACCGCCTGGAGGCCAGCCTTTGCAGCGAATGATGACCTGCACTTTTGGCCAACGGCGATTAGTGTGCCAAATCCCGAGGAGCATGGCGCGCTGTTCATGTGGCCTGAATATCGTGTGTTGCTGCAAACCAAAAATGGCTCGTCATATTCGCCTGCTCATGTCGACGAAATTTTGGCAGCGCACCTTGCCGAGCTGTTTACGCAAGGTGATAACGCTGTCATCACACAACAACGCGACCAAGAAGCTAGAACGTGGGGCCTTGCGATTCCTGGAGGCGAGCAATTGCGTGAGCAAAACCGTGAACTGATACCAGCGATGGCAGAGAAATTTACCGCGTGCTTGGCGACGCTCACCGACGAAGAACTCGCGCTCATGAAAGACCTTCTCTATGCCCCGCTTTCGTTCCTTGATCCCACGGGTGGCGTATTTATCAACGACGAGTACAAACGCGTTGCTGCTAAGTTAGCTTTCAACTTTCAAACCAATCGCTGTGAGAATGCGCGTATATCGGTGCCAGAGCTTGTGCAAAAACGGTCTCACTATTATCTTTCGGTGCTCTTAACCGGCAAAGCAGATGGGATAGTCGAACCCTCAGGTTCATTATTGGTTATCACGACATTGTTTCGCGATATGCTGTTTTCCGCCAAGGGCATTTGGGTTCGCACGACGCTTGCGGCATTGCAAAAATTTATCGACGAACGGCTCGCTCTTTTGCCAGCGCTCAACGACGAGAATCTGCTTGAGCAAGACTACGAGAACTTTCTTGATTTCGTTTTGCTCTCGCGCCACAGCAATGCGCTTAGCTATGCGCATTACTTAAGCATCGCCAAGGCGTTTGGTGTCGACGGTATCGCGGATGTCTTTAAATCATTTCCCCTGAAGCAAAAGATAGCATCAGGGCAGGTTAAGGTCACGCACATTACCTTGGGTTCGCGTTCATCGACGGTGTTTTTTGCAGGAGCGCAGCAATGAAAAAACCCATTTTGATGCTTGGCATATTTGCCGGTGGCCTTTTGACTCTTGCCTTACTCATGACCACGACACACGAAGTGGCAAGCGAGTCATCATTCGATACATCATCTGAACCAATGGTTCATGAGGAGATGCCTCAGGTTCTCGCTTCCGACGATGAAAAGGCGGTTGAAATGTGGCCGCCAATATTCGACGAGCTGCCATCGTCACCGCGGGACGAAAAAGTCATGGAGAAACTTAACCGCTTCATGGAAAAGACCGCTGACATTACCGCCGAAAGTGTTGCGCAAGAGCGTGAGCACTTCGATGAAGGCCTTAAAAACGCACTTAGCAAAAAAACGCCGATGCCTCATATGCGTCGCAAGGTGGATGCGAATGGCGATGCCTGGGAAGAACTCGATTATGGCGATGGCGTCATTCGCTACGCACCAGCGGTTTTGCCGGAGGCTAATCTATGATGCGATGTGCGTGGCTCTCATCGATCTCATGTTCTTTTCGGCAAGCACGGTACAGGCCGATTCTTTTCGCGGGATGCCGTATTACGTCAAAGTGACGAGTTGTTAGGAGGACTTTTGTGAAAGCTTATACTGCCATCATCGTCGTACAATGTTGTATCACGGCGTGCCAAACTGAAGTCATCAATAACGAGAGACTTGGGCCCGCGCGTTTCACCGATGAAGATTCCGCCTGCGTGCAAGAACAAAAGCGTATTGTTGAAACGCTGGGCTTTGGTGTCTCGGGAAGTGTTGAAGAACTGATCACCTTTCTGCTTGCCGGCAAAGATGACAAGAAACTGCCGCTATGCACCAAATCCGGCGCATAGCACGTGAGTAGTCGTTGTGGCGGTAGTGTTTGAGGCCGTTTTGAGGGCAACTTACCTCGCACGGCTAACGCCCGATGCCTTCCTCGCGCTATTGCGCGCAAGCGACGTCGATATTGCCAAAGCCTAAGCGCGCATTCGTGCGATCGAAAACTGTGTAATGACTCTCTAAGAACGGCTGACCGAGGACGATGTCATTGGCGG
>CAZRSD010000030.1:8157-12617 GCA_964602645.1 uncultured Myxococcales bacterium | reverse complement strand
TGCGCCGCATGGTGCGCGCAGGTTTCTTAGGCAAAAAATCCGGAACCGGGTTTTATGAATGGGACAAGGGTCGCCATCTAGGTGTTTCGCAATCGTTGGTCGATCTCTTCAAGACAATCTAGCAGCACGGTGGCCTCAAAATTTTGTGCATCGGATGCTACGCGCCACGCGTGATGCGGATTCACGACCAGTTGTGCTTCTTTGAGCCATTGCAGGCTCGACTCGACGGAAAGTTGCGCGAATATCATGAGATTTTCGGGAATGCTGTCGCGATAGACAAGGCGCGTGATATCGGTTGCGTCGAGAATCGCGTCTTGATTCTTGATGGTGGCGAATACCGCATGAATGCGCTCGTAGCGATGCTTCATCGCCTTGATTAAGAATTGATTAGGCGCATCAACTATGGGTTGTCCGTGAGCAGGAATGATCGCACTCAGATTGAGGCGTGACAGACGTTCAAGGCTTGCCAGATAGACGCTCAGTGAGCCGCTTTCCGGTGGAATTAGTATCGTTCCTCGATCGGTGATCATGTCGCCGGCGATAAGAATGCCGAGTTCGTCGGCAAAATAGGCCACATGATCTTCAGCATGGCCCGGCGTATAGAGCGCGACGAGGCGTGGCTCAGGTGCGTGACTGATGTTGTCTTGATCAGCGAGTGGATGAAACGAGAATTTAAGAAATTCCCTAGCGTTTCGGTGCGCAACGATAGGCACGGAGAATTGCGTGGCAAGAAATTCCGCAGCTCGTGAATGATCACCGTGATGATGGGTGAGGCAAACGCCGAGAAATTTTCCACCGCGCTGTTGGCGCGTTTCGACGTAATCGCGCAAAAGCTTTTGTTGATCGTCGTACGGTGTGCCTGGGTCAACAACCCAAAACGCGGCGCGCCCAAAAAAAACGGCATTGGTCGTCGTGTAAGGCGGTACGGTGATGGTGGTCACGGGCACCAGTTCTACGAGCGCTTGTCCAGCTCTATCGATGGTTTCAGGAGCGAGGGTCGCGATAAGCGACTTAGCGTCGAAGCTAGGTAACGTCATATGCTAAACCTGCCGACAAAATTCGGTTTCGCTGGTCATGCTTGCATGCCGGGTAGTTTGTCACAAGGTACCTGCATTTCATCACGATGATCGTCGCCAGATTGTGATAATGAGTCATATCATAAGCATGGGATCATTTTTTGATGAGCTTGACTCATGAAAATCTCAGCTGAACTAGCCTTAAAGCAAACTTTATCACTCACTCATGACATGCGTTTGGCGATCGACATGCTCACCATGACCGCTTTGGAAATTGACGAGGTGATCGACGAGGAACTTTTAAAAAATCCCTTTCTGGAAGAAGCCGAGACGTATGGCGCGATTCTCGAAATGGGTTCAGGCATTGCGCACGATGCAGCATCAGCGTTCGATGTTGTGCTTGATACTTCATCGGCAACAAGCGATTTTCGCGATGAACTCTTGCAGCAAGTTGGCGAAAGCTCATTAAATTTGGTTGAGCGAGAAATCTCGCGTTATTTGATCAACAACCTCGACGATGACGGGCTGCTTACGCAGCATGAGACCGTTTATGAATTTATCGAAGATGAGCTCGGGGTGTTTACCGAGTGGATCGACTCGGTGCGGCGACGCATCATGAATTTTGAACCGCTTGGTTGTGCGGCGCTCAGCAGCGGCGAATCGCTCAAACATCAGGCGAAAAGGTTATGTCGATATCCGCATCGTGAATTTCTAGCATTGGTGAGGTCGTTACAGCATGACCCGGATCAAAAGCTTACGCTTTCGCGTTTACAGCCCATGAAAGCTGATGACGCGCTCATGGAGTTGCGCAAGCTTAAGCCGCGACCAGCGCTTGGCTTTGACGAAAAGAATGCCATCGTGCCGTCGGTGGTGCCGGAAGTCGTCGTGAAGAGTGGTAAAGACGGCTTCATGGTGTCGCTTTCCAAGAAACCATCAGAGCGCCTTGTCATCAAAGGGTACAAAGAACGTGGCAAAGGCAATGTTTTCCTGCGCAAGAACCGAAAGCGCGCGCTCTTCATGATCAAGGCATTGGAATATCGTGAAACGAGTCTCGCCAAGGTGAGCAACGCGATCGTGGTGTATCAAGAAGCGTGGCTGCATGATCAAGGGCCGCTCAAGCCGCTCAATCTGCGCGAGATCGCCGATGTTTGCGGTCTGCACGAATCGAGCGTAAGTAGACTTACCAAGGGCAAATTTCTCTCGTGCGAGAAAGGTGTGTTTGAGCTCAAATATTTTTTCTCGTCGCGCGTACAAGGAGAAGCAGATGGCGACGGACAGTCAGCGATTTCGATCAAGAACCAGATTAAAACCATCATCAGTAGAGAAGACAAAACGCAGCCGCTGTCGGATCAAAAGATTCTCGAAAAGCTCAAAGATAGTGGCATGGTTATTTCACGACGGACGGTGACGAAATATCGTGAGAATCTCGATCTGAAGCCGGCTCATTTGCGTCGGGTGTTGATGTAGCGGGCGGCATCTTCGAGCTCCGTTGTGGAATTCAAAGCAAAAGATCATCGATACGGCACCATGGGGGCGCCATGAAAATCGCAAACGAGGAGATAGCTCGGAAATTTGAACAAATCGCCGATTTGCTTGAGATAGAGGGAGCGAATCGGTTTCGCGTGCGTGCTTATCGCAACGCGGCGCGCTCGATCACATCGTTTACCAAGAATATCGCCGACATGGTCAAGGCAGAAGAAAAGCTCACCATGATACCCGGCGTAGGCAAGGATCTCGCCGAAAAAATACGGGAGATCGTCAATAGCGGCGACTTTGCTTTGCTTAAGCAGACCGAGAAAAAATTGCCGCCGCTGTTGCGTGAGCTCATGACCATCGAGGGACTTGGCCCTAAGCGGGTGAAGCAGCTCTTTGATAAACTGCATATCGAAAGTATCGACGATCTAAAACGTGCGATCGAGCGTGGTGCACTGCTTACGCTCCGCGGCTTTGGCAAAATTATGGTGCAGCGAATCAGCGAAGGCATTGCCCATCACGCCGAGTATGCCAAATCAACGCGCCTTGCTGACGCCTATACCATCGTTGACTTGCTGCTCAAGCATATGCGTGCTGACGTGCGCATCGAGAGGGTTGATGTTGCCGGCAGCTTTCGTCGCAAACGCGAAGTGATTGGTGACCTCGATCTTTTGGCGTGCGGCAAGAACGACGCAGAGGCCATCAAGCATTTTTTGCAATTCGATCGCGTTGAAAAAGTCACTGCCAAGGGCCCGAAGCGTACTGCGGTGCGTTTGGCGAATGGTTTGCAGGTTGATTTTCGCGTAGTGCCGAAGGCCGCATACGGTGCTGCGCTCCTTTATTTCACCGGGTCAAAAGATCATAACGTGGCGCTCCGCACGCGCGCACTTGAGCAGGGCTTTAAGCTCAATGAATATGGATTGTTTCGCGGCGCGAAAACCGTTGCGGGCAAAACAGAAAAAGATATTTACAACGCGATAGGTTTGCGCTTTATCGAGCCAGAGCTGCGCGAATGCCAAGGTGAAATCGACGCGGCGCTTAACGGGCAACTGCCAAAACTCATCGAACGTGACGATCTTCGTGGCGATTTACATGTGCACACCAACGAAACCGATGGCACCGAATCGATGCTCGCGATGGCGGAAGCTGCGCGCGATCGAGGCTATGAATACGTGGCGATAACTGATCATTCACAGCGCCTGACCGTTGCCAATGGGCTTGATGAAAAGCGTTTGCGTGCACAGATCGACGCCATCAATAAATTGAACACACGCATCAAGGGTATTACGATCCTTAAGGGCATCGAGGTCGATATCCTTGAAAATGGTCGTTTGGATTTGCCTGACTCGGTGCTTAAAGAGCTCGATTTCACCGTATGCTCGATCCATTCGCGGTTTAATCTTGACGAAAATAGGCAAACCGAGCGCATCATTAAGGCAATGGACCATCCCTGCTTCACCATTTTGGGGCACCCGACGGGGCGTCTCATCAATCGCCGACAAGCCTATCCTGTCGACATGGCGCGGGTGATGGATGCTGCAGTTGCCCGCGGCTGCTTTCTCGAGCTCAACGGGCAGCCCGAGCGCCTCGACGTCAATGATCGGTATTGCCGCATGGCAAAAGAGCGCGGCCTTAAATTATCGATAGCCAGTGATGCACATAGCAGCAAGCAATTAGATTTCGTGCAGTTTGGTATCTTTCAAGCGCGTCGCGGTTGGCTTGAGAAAAATGACGTCATCAACACGAGGCCGCTCTCATCGCTACGCAAGCTATTGAAGCGTTAGCGCGGCACATAATTTTTCGGATCAAAAAATTCGCGCGCGTCGATCTTGAGACGCTCACCCTTCGGTAATGGTAGCTCGAGCAAGACCGCGCACAGCGCGATCTTGTGAGCGCCAACATTGGTTGTTGCGCCATAGAGATGATCACCGACGATGGGCAAGCCAAGGTGCGCAAGGTGCGCGCGAATCT
>CAZRSD010000030.1:4354-8147 GCA_964602645.1 uncultured Myxococcales bacterium | reverse complement strand
CCCACTTACCGGGAGTGCCTCGATCAAACAGACGCTATTGGAAATCTGTTTGAGCACCGTAAAATGGGTGATAGCTTTTTCGCCAGCTTTGTCGACAGATTGCTTTGCTTGCGGGCCGCTCTTCTTGTTCGCTAAATCTATTTTCCTAAGCGCCTCGTCGACGGTGATCTTTTGAAACGTCGGCTTTCCTTCACACAGCGCGTAGTAAGTCTTTTTCACCAGCCGCTTCTTAAAAGCGTTTTCCATGGCGTGTTTGGCAAACATGTTGCGCGCAAAAATAGTAATCCCGGCCGTGACGCGATCGAGGCGGTGCACGGGAAAAATGCTGTTGCCAAACATTGTGCGCACGAGATCGAGCAAGGTGGGCCTTACCACACCGTGCCCACCCACAACGGCAATGTCGTGGGGTTTATACACGGCGACATGATAAGGGCCTTGGCTGAGGATGATAATCTTAGGATGCATAGTTGTTCTTATCGCCAATGGCGATGGAGATTATCGAGACTACGCCTAAAATTATAGGGTAGAACGCGAAGGGCAAAATAGAAAAGCCAGAAAGTTTGCACAACCCACCGACTAAGAGCAACTGTGCGCCGTGCGGAATGATGCCTTGCCAAACGCAGGAGAACACATCCAATATGCTTGCGGCACGCGCTTTGTCGATGCCGAATTGCGAGGCTATTCGCTTGGCCACCGGTCCCGTGAACAAGATCGCAACAGTGTTGTTGGCGACACAAATGTCAGCTAAACTCACCGATATGGCGATCACCGCTTCCGCCGATCGCTTGCCAACGGCAAGCGGCGAAAGTTTGCGCAGGAGAAAATCGAGACCACCCTCTTTGGCTGCTATCGCCGACATGCCAGCGATCAAGATGGTGACGAAGAAGACATCAGCCATCGAGATGAAACCGTTGTAGATGATTTTGCCGACTTCCATGACGGCAAAGCTATCGGTGATGAGGCCTATCGCGAGGCTCGCCACGATGCCGACCATCAACACAACGACGACATGGACCCCGCGTATGGCGAGAAACAGCACGACCGCGTACGGCAGAACCTTTATAAGAATCAGTTCTTGGGCTAGTGATGCTGCATCAACGTCGCCAAGTATCCACAACAACACAAATACGATGAGTGCGGCAGGCAGCGCCAATCTGATGTTGGCGGCCATCTTGCTCTTCATGCTGCAACCTTGCGTGCCGGTCGCGGCGATGGTCGTGTCGGAAATCACCGAGAGATTATCGCCAAACATGGCGCCGCCTAAAACGGTGCCTGCAACCAACGGGAGGTTTAGGCCCGATGCCTCAGAGATGCCGATCGCTATGGGGACAACAGTGGATATGGTTCCCATCGAGGTGCCCATCGAAAAAGAGACGAAGCATGAAATCAAGAAGAGCCCAGGGAGCAAGAAGCGATCGGGCAAAATGACAATGCCGAGATTGACCGCGGCATCCACTGAGCCCGCAGCTTGACTTATCGACGAGAAGGCGCCGGCCAAAAGAAAGATCAAGCACATGAGCACAACGGTCTCGTCGCCAACGCCGCTCGCAAACGTTTTAATGTGCACGTTCACATGGCGATAGCCGATGAGTAGCGCGAGCGCAAAGCCAAACAGTGCGCAGCTCGGCGCAGGAAATTGATAGAAAGCCATCTCTTGGCCTTGTGCCATGAACCACAAACCCGAGCCGATATAAATTGTCAAAAAGCCGGCGAAGGGTAAAAGGGAAAGACTTCCGAGAAATGATGCGGATTGATTAGTTGATCTCTGTTCCACGCTTGAAACCCTGAACCAAATTGTACGCTCAATAATTAGGGACCAAAAAGGTTTGGCAAAAAATATAGGATGGGGTCGTGTAAAATTGTGTTACGCGCTCACGCGCATCGTACCCAAGCGTGGCAAATTGAAATAGTTATTTTCAACGAGTGTTTTCACCATGGAATAAGGATGGCAGCTTTCTAGGCTGGGTCAATGCCTGTGGAACCACTCCTTGAAAAAAATCACCATTAAGGCCACATGAAGCCTTAATCTTCGAACCCTGAGCATGACGACATGAGTTTTAATACGTTTATTATCAATCCCGCCTCAGGTGCGGGCAGTACGAAAAAGCTTCTCAAAACCTTGGTCAAAGAAATTCACGCGCGTGATAGTTCTGCAAAAATTGTACTTACGCGACATGCACTGCACGCGATTGGTCTCACCAAGGAAGCGATAAAATCGGGTGCGCGACGCATCATCGTCATTGGTGGCGACGGGACGTTGAATGAAGTCGTCAACGGTTTCTTCGACAAGGAAGGCAAACCGGTGAACGACAAAACAACGCTTGCCATCGTGCCAAGCGGGACCGGTTCTGATTTTATTCGCAGCATCGAACATAGAAGTAATCTAAAAGACGCCGTAGAATTCGCGATTGACGGAACAGCTAAGTTCACCGACGTGGGTGTTGTTGAGGCACAAGACGCAAATGGCCTCAAGGTGAAACGCTGCTATATTAATATCTCAAGCGTTGGACTCTCAGGTTTGGTTGCCGGTTTCATGAAGACGGTGACGCGACGCTTTGGTTCAAGGACCGCGTATTTTCTCGCGACGTTGCAAGCCATTCGTGCGTTCAAGCCGGCGACGTTGCTCATCACCTCAGACGACATGCACATGACGCTCGAAAATTGTTCGCTCGTGAGTTTGGCCAATGGCAGATATTTCGGCAGTGGCATGAAAATAGCGCCGGATGCCGAACTCGACGACGGTAAACTTGATCTCATCACGATCCAAGATCTTGGAGCACTATTCTTCATTCAACATGGCATTCGCGTATATCAGGGCACGCATACGTCGCTGCCCAACATCCACGCCCATCAAGGGCGCAACGTGATGGTGCAGTCGCTCACCAAAGACTCGGTTTATGTCGAGGTGGATGGGGAGCTCTTCGCTGAATTGCCGGCGCGCTACTCGGTGATGCAGCAGGCGTTGCCGATTGTGCGATAGGACAAAAATCAGCCATTATAATGGCACACTAAACCGATACCTCTGGTGTGAATCCTCGCCGCATGGTGTTTTCACTCACGAGCTTGCTGTCGACGAGATTGAGCAAATAGTGTGGCCCACCTGCCTTAAGACCGGTACCGCTCATCTTAAAGCCGCCAAAGGGTTGGCGAGCAACGATGGCGCCGGTGCACTTCTGATTGATGTAGAGATTGCCAACATTAAACGCTTCGCGCGCATACGCGATATTAGCTGGGCTGCGCGAAAACAAAGCACCGGTCAGTGCATATTTGGTGTTGTTGGCAACGGCTATCGCATGCTCCAAATCAGACGCATGAAAGATGGCGACGATGGGGCCGAAGAGTTCGTCTTGCATGACCCAGTGCTGCGCGTTTTTGACAAGCACGATCATCGAGGGCACGAAGTAGCCACCGGCACGCTTTTCGCCATGTTGCAAAACCATCACCGTGTTGTCCTGCGACAACTTCTCCTGTGTCATGGTTAAGCGCGTATACGCTTCGTGGTCGATGACGGGGCCAAGGAGCGTGCTGGGTTCGGTCGAGCGACCAACACGAATGCTGTTAACCGCTTGCACGAGCCGCTCGATGAATTGGTCCTTGATGGTGCCCACAACCACCACGCGCGATGCCGCCGAGCATTTTTGACCGGCGTAGCCAAAGGCGCTCACAATGGTGCCATACACCGCCTCATCAAGATCGGCATCCTCGTCGATAATCACGGTGTTTTTGCCGCCCATTTCGCAGATGACGCGTTTCATTTGCATCTGTTCGGGTACAACAGTATTCGCGGCCTTCA
>CAZRSD010000030.1:0-4344 GCA_964602645.1 uncultured Myxococcales bacterium | reverse complement strand
TGAAGCAAATATTAGCAATGTCTTTGTGGGCGACGAGAAATGCACCAATTTCTTCGCCGGCACCAGGTATAAATTGCACGGCGCTTTGCAAAAACCCGGCCTTCAACATGCGCTCGAAGAGCATGCGCGCAATGAGTGAAGACTGTTCTGCGGGCTTAAGGATGATGGAATTACCGGCGACGTAGCCCGCGGTCGCCATCCCGCAAAGAATAGCGAGCGGAAAATTCCACGGTGCTATCACAACCGTGGGACCGCGTCCTTGAAAGCTCAGGACGTTGTGCTCACCGTCGATCACACCCATCTTTTGTGGTGCAAGCTCAATATGGGCGCGCCCAGCGTAGTAACGACAAAAATCGATCGCCTCGGCAACGTCGGCATCCGCTTCTGCCCACGTCTTGCCGACTTCGTGGCATAGAAGCGCCGACAGCATGGCGCGATCGTTTTCAAGGAGCCTTGCCAAGCTCAACAAATGTTCGGCGCGATCGTTGATGTTGAGCTGCTTTAGTGCAGGCATCGCCTTTACCGACGCTGCAATCGCAAGCTCAGCATGCTTGATGGTGGCAAGGCTTACGGTTGCAACCCTCTTGTCAAGATCATTCGGGCTCACTTTATCGAATGTCTTATCGGATGCATGATTGGTGCCGTCGATGGTGATAGGCACCGCTAATGGTAAGCGCGCACCAAAATCGATGATGGCGGCGTTTATGCGCGCTCGTTGCTTTGGATCGGTAAAGTCAGCATGATGCACGTTGATAAAACTCGAGCCCTTCAATGGCCGCTCGCGCTCGTTCACGATGGGCTGTGACAGTAAATTGGTTTCATTCGTCTGATCGTGATGGCTCATCTTGAGAAAGCCCATCTGCGACGTGTTCTCGAGTAGGCGCCGCACAAGATACGACATCCCTGGAATGATCTCGCCGATAGGCATGTAAATGCGCACGTGATGGCCGCGCACAAGAAACGCCTTTTGCTCAGCGTTAGCCATGCCATGCAACATTTGAATTTCATACGCCGCAGTGCTCAGATTTTTTGATTTGGCGTAGGCAATTGCATGCGACAACGATCGAATATTATGGCTACCAAATGCTGGCTTCACGATATGCGCATTGTCGATGAGCAGGCGTGAAAGCGCTTCGTAATTCAAATCAGTCTCAGCTTTGTTGAGAAATACTGGTATGCGATGTCCGTGCGCTTCGGCCTTGACGACCTCGTAATCCCAATACGCGCCTTTGACGAGCCGCACGGTGACGGGCGCCTGGCGCTTTGTGGCAAGCGCGATGAGTGAGCGCACGTGACGTTCAGAATCTTTAAGATAGCCCTGCGCAACGATGCCTAAATGCGGCCACGATCGAAACTCGTTGCTGAGCGCGATGCTCTCGAAGAGTTGATAGATAATCTCATGGGTTTGAAAACTCTCGACGTCAAAATTGATAAAGACGCCTTTGTCTTTAGCTAAGCGCAGCAAGGGCACGATGCGTTTGTTAAGATCCACAACCGAGGCGTGCGGATCTTCCTCGCGCAAATTGCATGAAAGCGCTGATACCTTGATGGAAATATTGGCCGGCTCATTGCGTGCAGCGAAGTTTTTGGTTCTGCGTAAGAGCTCTGGCAAGGTTTCGATCAAGTTGCGGTATCGTGCAAAATACGAATCTGCTTCGGCATCGCTGAGGGTTTTCTCGCCGAGAACATCGATGGTGGTGGTGTAGCCTTGATCATGCAGTTCGAAGAGCGTCGGTTTGGCATCGTTAATATCGCGACCTGCAATGAAGCGTTGCGCCATGTCAGTAACATTATTCCTGATGGCGCTCGCCGCAAGCCCTTTGGCGAATGAAAACGACGCAGCCTTAAGTGCGGTGTTCATCACTATGGGAATGTCGCGATCTTTTTTGAGGAGATATTCTTTGATGTGTTTCGCTACCTGATCATTGGTCGCGAGCATGGGCAATACGTCGACAAAGCGAAAAAGATCCACCTTAAACGATGGATCCTTCATCACCCACTCTATCATGCGCCCAAACCAATAACTTTTGTCGAAAAAGCCTTCTTTCTCATTTTTAAGCGCACTGAAGATTTGCATGCCTTCGTCGACTATGCTCTTTTGAAAGCGCTCATCCATTGGTGTCCTCGTAAGAAATCACAAAATGAGCAACAATCAAAACTAAAATCTCATGCCATTTTTCGCGCGAAAATCGAACCATTTCCAGCCAAAATACGCGCCGACCGCCATGAGCGGTATGCCCAAGAGCGGTGAAAACGTGAGTGTGCATAAGATGCCGGCAGTCTCAATGCCGAAGAATAGATAACGCTTGTTTCGTTCGATCGCTTTTTGCCGGGTCATTAAACTTCCCATAGGATCTCCTTGACGGCACGTGTCGCTACTATCGCTTGATAACGCTCTCGACGCTAGGCATCACCGGTGATCATTGTCATGATGATGCGTGCGCGCGTTACGTTGCTCGCGCTTAAGCGATGTTAGCGCAAACACTTAGGCCGCTGGTTACCGTAACGTTCCTCAAACGGCACATAGACCATACACGAGGCTTCATTGGAAACACAGACTCTTTCGCAACTTTGATAGGTATCTTTGTGACTCCATTTTTTGGTGTGCCCGTCGGTGGTGGAGATCAAACGGTTATAAGGAGCGCCACTACCTTCATCGGCAGAATGGAGCGAGGTAATGATGTATTCGGGAATACCATGTTGCCATATGCCGAGGCGCTTTGACTTTGCGGTGCGTTGGCTGGTGATATATTTGCGATCCGCTGATTTCTCGTCGACCGAGTAGGCATGCGCAAGGCCAGCTTCGATGAGCGCAAGCGCGAGATCATCGCAAACGGCGAGCATTCTTCCATAGGTGTCTTTTTTGCCGTCGGATTCGCATGTCCATTGACCGCCCTGAGCCATTGCGGTTGCTTGTTTGGCGATGGTGAAGAGATAGTTTGGATCGTTTTCCATCCATTCATGAATGGGGCCGTAAGTCTCTAGTGTATTAAAGCCGGCAATACGAACGCGGGCATTTCTTAGTGAACCGTCGAGAATTTTGAAAGTGTCGCCATCATTGAAATACGTTTTGGTGGCTTCGCCATTAAACGTAATCTTGGTCACGATCTGCGGTGTCGCTGCAAACAGACTTGGCGTGGTGAGGCAACAAATCGCGATCATCAAGGTCTTCATCATGGTTGTAAGCATGCATATCCTTCGATTCGTGGCGAATCGTTAACGCACGTCGAGCGCCTCTTCGAGGTTTGTGCTTCCTTTCAGCGAATTTCTCGCCATCCTTCAAAGGTTTTTCGCAAGCCTCCAAAATCGTTTCGCGAGCATTTAGAAATGGGTTGTTGCTCCATCTTAGCATTAAATTTAGTGGCTTTTTCAACGGTAAATTGACGGATTTTTGTTTTCTGATCCTTGATATAAATAAATCGAAATTATCAAAAAATAGGAAATGATTATGCTCGTCGACATCACTAATCCAATTACCAATTGGATGTTTCCACCACGTTGCGTTGTGTGTCATCGTGATAATACCCTCGATGCTATCTGTGCCTCCTGCGTATCGACCACCACGAGAGCGTCTAAGACGACGACCATGCTTGCGCATAAGAAGCCAGCGATATTTTTTTACGAAGGCGTTATTAAATCATTGATCATCGCTGCAAAATTTCATCACAGCCTTCTCCATGCGGCGGTTTTGATAGATCTCGTGCAGCGGGAACTGTGTGACACAATACTTCACAGCGAAATAGCAACGTATGCGCCGGATGCCATAAGTTTCATACCGACACATTGGATTCGCAGGATCGAGCGTGGCGTCGATATGCCCCAGCTCTTCGCAATGACGCTTGCACGAATGTTCGCGATTCCGGTGGTGCCGATGCTTTCGCGCAAGGGTTATTCTTATCGTCAAGCCGAGCAGGCAAATTCCAACGAGCGACGATGCGGCATTCATGGCGCATTTTCATTGCGTCGCCATCGCAATGGGGTGCGCTTGCTGATCGTCGACGACATTATTACCACCGGTGCCACTTTCGACGAATCGAAGAAAATGCTTAAAGACATGTTTGGAGATATAGTTTGCCTGGCTATTGCACGAACGCCTTGAACATTGAGAGTGACGTCATGAAAATTACTAAGCTGCTGAGTATTATGCTTTCCCTAGTACTGTTGTGGTCGATGAGTTGTACGAAAGGTTGCCAAAAGAAAGAAGCGGAAACGCAAAAGACCCTCGGTGTGTTTTTCGAAAACCTTAAGAATAACGATGAGGTCACATCGCCATTAACGGTCAAATTTGGCGTCACAGGCATGACGGTGCGGGCTGCTCTTGAAGATGTCAACGACAGGACGTCG
>CAZRSD010000029.1:0-13033 GCA_964602645.1 uncultured Myxococcales bacterium | reverse complement strand
GCCAGTCGGACCTAAAAAGAGAAACGATCCAATCGGTTTGCGCTCATCACTAAGGCCCGCGCGATTGCGTCGAACGGCTCGACATACCGCGGTGATCGCTTGCTCCTGCGAGATGATGCGCTTCTTGAGCTCGTCTTCCATGCGCAAAAGACGTTCAGTTTCGCTCTGCAACATCTTTTGCACCGGAATACCGGTCCAGCGGCTTACCACGTGAGCAATTTCGTCTTCGCCAACTTCTTCTTTAAGAAGCGTTGCGCTTTTTTGCAGGTTCGCGAGCTCCTGCGATTTGCTCTCGATTTCTTTCTGCAGATTAAATAAATCGCCATATTGCAAGCGTGCTGCGCGCTCAAAATCGCCAACGCGCTGAGCAATTTCAATTTCGTGGCGCAGCTTTTCAGATTTCTCTTTGGCCTTGCGAATGGCCTCGAGCACCGCTTTTTCGCCCTTGTACTTTGCTTCGATCATACGCGCACGTTCCTTCGTTTCGTCGAGCGTTTTTTGTGTTTCTTTAAGGCGCTGCTGACTTTTTTCGTCCTTCTCCTTGCTGAGTGCCTGTTTAGCGACTTCAAGGCGCGTGATGTGGCGATTAAGCTCGTCGAGTTCAGTGGGCAACGATTCAATCTGCATTTTGAGGGCGCTTGCTGCTTCATCGATGAGGTCGATAGCCTTATCCGGCAATTGTCGATGGGTGATGTAGCGATTGCTCAAGGTCACTGCTGCAACAATTGCGGCGTCAGCTATGCGAATCCCGTGATGTACTTCGTAGCGTTCTTTGAGTCCGCGCAAAATAGCGATCGCATCTTCTTCACTGGGCTGATCAATTTGCACCGGTTGAAAGCGTCGCTCGAGTGCCGCATCTTTCTCGACGTGCTTGCGATATTCGTTGAGTGTGGTCGCGCCAATGCACCGCAGCTCACCTCGTGCGAGCGCAGGTTTAAGCATGTTGCTCGCATCCATGGCGCCTTCCGCGCCGCCCGCGCCGACTAAGGTGTGCAGCTCGTCGATAAAGAGAATGATCTTGCCCGCTTCTTGATCTATCGCTTTCAATACCGCTTTTAATCGTTCTTCAAATTCACCGCGATATTTTGATCCGGCAAGCAACGATGCAAGGTCGAGCGCAAGCAAACGCTGGTCACGCATGCTTTCGGGCACGTCGTTCTTGATGATGCGAAGCGCAATACCCTCGGCAATTGCAGTTTTGCCAACGCCAGGCTCGCCGATCAGCACCGGATTATTTTTGGTGCGCCGACTTAACACCTGAATTGTGCGGCGAATTTCTTCGTCGCGACCAATGACCGGATCGAGTTTACCGTCGCGCGCTTCTTTCGTGATATCGCGCGTGTATTTTTCAAGCGCTCCCATTTTGCTTTCGGGGTTTTGATCGTGCACGGTTTGTCCCTTTCGTAAATTGCGAAGTATGGTAACGACGTGATTCGATGTAATGCGAGAAGTCTTCAAGGTGGCTGCCATTGGCGCAGACTGCAACAAAGCGGCAAAAAACACATCGGTTGAAATAAAACTGTCGCCAAATTCCTGGGCGAGTTTTTTCGCGTTGTTGATGATCTCCTGCATAGACGGCGAAAAATAGACCGTTGCCGTGCCGCCTGAAACTTTGGGCAATCGGCCGACCTCGTCATTCACAGCGCGTGCAAGGTGTTCGCCACCTTGTCCGAGAGACTTAATGATCTCAGGTACGAGGCCATCTTTCTGATCAATGAGCATCTTCGTCATGATCATCGGACTAATTTCTTGATAGCCATTTTCCTCGCAGTACGCTTTAGCGTCGTTGAACGCTAAAACGAGCATTTCAGTAAAATTGTTACCGTTCATAATCCACCTAAGCTATGTTTTACGTGGATTAGAATAGGCATGAACATTTTTGTGACAAGCTTTGATCGGGAAAGCCAAGGTGACGCGTCGACAACGACATCTTTTCTTATATAAACGTTAATAAAACCACCTGATGATGAGGGCTTTCATGGTAAGTTTTGACCTTTCGAGCGAACAGAAGCAACTAAAGAGCCTGGCGCATGATTTTGCCGTAAATGAGATTAGACCAATAGCGTCGCATCACGACGAAACAGGAGAGTGGCCAGACAAAATTCTGCGCAAAGCTTTTGAACTTGGCCTCATCAACTGCCACATCCCGGAGCAATTTGGTGGGCAAGGTTTGAGCACCTTTGATGCGTGTTTGGTAGAGGAGGAACTTGGCTATGGTTGCACTGGTATTACGACAGCGCTTACCGCAAATTCTTTGGCGCAGGTTCCGGTAATTATTGCCGGCACCGACGAGCAAAAAAGGGAGTGGCTTGCACCATTCGAAAAAGAACATGCGATTTGCGCCTACGCAGTGACGGAGCCAGGCGCTGGCTCTGATGTTGCGAATATCGCAACCACGGCTACGAAAAAAGGTGATGAATACGTCATCAATGGTCAAAAGGTGTGGATCACGGGGGCAGGCCATGCGAAGTGGTTTTTTGTTTTAGCGACGACCGATAAGGAAAAGCGTCATAAAGGCAAAACCGCGTTTATTGTACCTGCCAGTGAGAAAGGCGTGGTCGTCGGCAAAAAAGAAAACAACATGGGCCAGCGCGCATCCGACACGCGCAGTGTGACGTTTGAAGATGTGGTGATCCCCGCAAAGAATCGCTTGGGCAATGAAGGTGACGGATTTTTGATCGCCATGGGTGCCTTCGATTATACGAGACCATTGGTATCCGCAGGCGCCGTGGGCCTTGCGCGCGCTGCGATGGAATATGCAGTTGCGTACGCTCAGGAGCGGTGCCCATTTGGCAACACGAAGGCATCGGCTTCATGCTTGCCGACATGGCCACCGAAATTGATGCTGCGCGTTATTTGGTATGGAAAAGCGGGCTTGAAATCGATGCGAAACGGCGCAATACGCTGTATGCTGCTCACGCCAAGCGCTTTGCTGCTGATATCGCCATGAATACCTGCATAAATGCGGTGCAGGTTTTTGGTGGTAATGGTTTCAATAAGGAATATCCAGTCGAAAAGCTCATGCGCGATGCTAAGATCTTCCAAATCTATGAAGGCACCAGCCAAATTCAACGGGTCATTATTACTCGTGAATTATTCGCGAAATAATACCGTCCTCATGGGTTTATTCCTCACTGGCGCGCCTTTTTTGTGGGGCGCGCAAATTTTTTCCAATTGCACCACTACCGCGTTTGTACGCAGTGGGTCGGTTTATCAATGCTTGATTTTTTTTCAGCCTCTCGTATAAGCGTGAGGTTGAGCACTTTTAAAAGCAGTCTCTGTGTGCATAGTTTTATTTTTTGGAGGTTGTATGCAAGAAGCCAGCGGCGGATCAATGATCGATATCGTTGATTTGCGGAAATCATATGGCGATTTTGAAGCGCTGCGCGGATTAAATTTTGCGGTGCCAAAAGGACAGATCGTCGGATTCTTGGGTCCAAATGGCGCCGGAAAATCGACGACGATGAAAATTCTAACGGGCTATTTGCCTTACAGCAAAGGGTCAGTCAAAGTTGGCGGCATAGAGATTGCCGACGACGCAACCGCTGTGCGCAAGATGATCGGTTATCTGCCGGAAAATAATCCGCAGTACGAAGACATGATGGTCTCTGAATATTTGAACTTCATCGCCGATGTTCGCAAAATTGATAAAGCCGAGAAGCGCAACAAGATAGCTCGCGCCATCGAACGCTGCGGTCTTGAAGGCGTGTTTCACAAGGATATTGGTCAGTTGTCGAAGGGGTATCGTCAGCGTGTAGGGCTTGCACAAGCGATTGTGCACGACCCGCAGCTCTTGATCCTCGACGAACCAACGAGTGGCCTCGATCCAAATCAGATTATTGAAATACGTCATCTCATCAAAGAGCTTGGCAAAGAAACCACGGTGTTGATGAGCACGCATATTTTGCAAGAAGCGCAATCAACGTGCGAGCGAATTCTCATCATCAATAACGGATTGCTTGTCGCTGATGATACGCCTGAGCAACTTGCGCGCGGCGACTTTGGATCGATCTATCTTGAAGTTGCGAACGCCGAAGGCGGTGCGCTGAATATTGACCAGCTCAAAGGCAAGCTCTTGAAAATTGCGGGTATCGTCGGCATTGACGATGAAGGAACGTCGGAATCGGCACATGCATTGAGTATTCGCTATGAACATACCGACCCGAGAAAAGATGTCTTTTTGACTGTGGTTGAATCACGCTTGGTTCTCTTGGAGTTGCGTCGACAAAAAGCATCGCTCGAAGAAACTTTCAGACGCTTGACGATCGCGGCTTAAATTATTGGGAGGCTTTGATGACAACGACATTTTGTATAGCGCGGCGCGACTTTCAGGCGTATTTTAATTCGCCGGTTGCCTACGTCGTGCTCGGCGTTTTTCTGTTAGTGCTTGGTTATCTATTTTTCAGCACGCTGTTTTTGGGCGGTTTCGCCTCGATGCGTGGATTTTTTGGTGTAGCCCCCGTACTCTTTGTGGTTTTTGGCCCAGCGATTACGATGAGGCTCATCTCCGAAGAACGCAAAACCGGAACTATCGAGCAGCTCTTGACGCTGCCGGTGAGCAATTTCGAAGTGGTCTTCGGCAAATTTCTCGCAGCACTCGGCATCGTGTGCGTGGGTTTGTTGTTCACGTTGCCGTATGCACTGAGCATCTCGCTGTTAACGCCCGCCGATACGGCCTTTGATTACGGTCCGGTTATTGGTGGCTATTTGGGCTTGCTCTTATTATCGAGCGCATTTTTGTCGCTCGGCTTGTTTGCAAGTGCGTTGACAAAGAATCAGATCGTGGCGTTTATAATTGGCCTTGCGCTGTGCTTCTTTTTTTATTTCGTCGACAAATTCGCGATACTCATGCCACCACATATTGGCGCTGTGCTTGAGTATATTTCGGTGGATTATCACTTTGGCAATATTGGCCGCGGTGTCGTCGATACGCGCGATTTAGTGTTCTACCTGAGCCTGATTGCGATTTTCCTCATCCTTACGGAGCGTTCATTGCGACGCGAAAGACGCTAGGGGGAGTAAATTATGAACAAGAAAAATACTGCATTCTTTGTTGTTGGTGTTTTATTGGTGGTGGTCTTTGCGAATCTTTTGTCGCTCAAAGGCTTCTTACGCTTAGATCTGACGCGTGACAAAAAGTTCACGTTGTCGTCGGCATCGATCGAAACCGTCAAAAACTTGGCGGATACGATGACGGTGAGCGCCTACTTCACCGAAGGCTTGCCGTCGCCCTATGCGCAGCATTCACGCTATGTCAAAGACATGCTGGAAGAATATCTCGCGGCATCGACGGGAAAATTCGCGTTTGAATTCCTCGATCCTGCTGCTGCAGAGACCGAAGAAGATAAGGCGAAGAAAAAAGAAACCAAGCGCGATATTTTTGGTCGCATGATTCGTGAGCCAACCAGCGTTGAAACGGAACTCTCTGAACTTGGTTTGCAGCCTGTCGAGATTCGTGTGATCGAAGACGATCAGCAGCAAACCAAGCGAGCCTACATGGGTATCGTGATTCGCTACCAAGAAAAGCATGAGGTCATTCCTGTCGTGCAAAACCTCTCTGATTTGGAAAAAGACATGACGAGCCTCATGCGCAAACTCACGCGCATGCGCGAGCCTAAGCTTGGTGTTGTGAAGGATCCTATGGGTCCGCAGATTGAGCGCGTCAGCCAGGCTCTGCGACAAAATATGGTTGTTGAAGCGATCGATTTGACGAAGGAAGGCAACATTGCCGACGATGTTGACGCCTTGTTGGTGGTTGGTTCGGGCGAACATTTTGGTGAACACGGTGCTGAAAAGATCGATGCGTTTTTGCGTAAAGGTAAGAGTGCGGCCATTCTGCTCGATCGCAACCAAATTGACCCGCGTAGTTTTCAACAACAACCCGTCGGTCCTCGCAGCAAGACGCATGAAGTGTTTGATCTCCTCAAAGACTACGGCATAGAAATCGATGCGGCCCTCGTTGCCGACGCAAGTTGCGCATCGCTCAACGTGCAAGAAAATCGCAGCGGCTTTACCTTCTCATTGCCGGTGAAATATCCGTTTGTCCCCGAGCTCATGAACTTGTCGTTCGAAAGCCAAATCACTAAAGGACTCTCCGGCGTGGTTCTGCCTTTCATATCGAAGCTAACGATAACGCCGAAAGACAATCTCAAGGTCGATGTGCTCGCACGCTCAAGCAAAGTGTCGTGGCTTGAAAAAGATCATCTCGATCTAAATCCTCGACGCAACTGGGGTGAAGCAAACATTGTGCCCGATGGCCCACATCCACTTATCGCTGAAGCACGTGGTGTTTTACCGGCGAGAAATACTGAAGGCGCTCCTCTAGATGCGCAAGCAAATGGCAGCAAAGGCTTAGAGTCGCGTCTCGTGGTGATGGGTACCTCGGCATTCATGTGGGATGATTTTCTTTCGCCGCCCAATCAGGTGCTCGCACTCAATATCGTCGATTGGATGCTTGCGGATTCCGCTCTGCTTGAAATGCGCGCGCGTGAATTTGCTGATGCGCCGCTCGATGCTGATTTGAGCGACGGCATTCGTCAGGCGGTTAAATATGGCAACATCATCGGCATTCCAATCTTGCTCGTGTTGTATGGCCTAGTTCGTTGGCGCATGCGCGAATCGCGCAGGCGCACGCTCAAAATAAACCAGTAGAGGTCAAACTATGAAAAAAGGTACATGGATCGTATTAGGTTTGGTGCTGGTGCTTGGCGGGATCTATTTTTTTAGTCGCGAAAGCCAAGTGAGTGTCGGCGTCAAGCAAATGAAATTGCCAAGCTTCTCCGCCGATAAAATTGATCGTGTAGAGATCACGGGCAAGAATCCTGTTGAGTTGATTAAGTATGACGATGGCTGGAAGGTTAGGCTTGCCGGCGAGGGCGTACGTGAAGTGCGTGCAGATCAAGCGAACGTGCAAGCGTTGTTGGATGCGGCACTTGGTCTTCGGTCATCGCATTACGTGACCAACCTCAAGGAGAAATACAAGGAACTGGGCCTATCGGAAGACGGCGCGGTAATGGTTAAGCTTTCGCAAAAAGACAGTGTTGTGTTTAGTTTGGTCTTGGGGGGCAATGCATCTGGATCAGGGCGCTATGCGCGTTTGCCGGATGCCGACGATGTTTATGTTGTGCGCGGATCATTTTGGCAGCTCACCAGAAATGGCGTCGTCGATTTTCGTGAGCGCGAAGTATGGCCGGTTAAAGAGGGCGAGATTGAGCGCTTTAGTGTCGTGAAAACTGATGGCTTTGAAATCGCGCTTGCAAAGAAGGATGCGGGCGTGTGGGTATTTGATGAAACGCAAAAAGGGCTTGCCAAAGACTTCCGCGTTGATCAAAACGCACTCGCAAGTCTTGTGCGCACTGGTGCTGCGATTCGTGCAATCGGGTTTGTTGACGACGGCAAAACATTAACCTCACCAGCTGTGACGCTGAAAGCAGGCTCAAAGACAGGCTCCTACGTTCTCGAAATCTTCGCCGAAGGCAACGATAAATTCTTTGCGCGACGCGTTGGCGACGGGCAAATTTACGAAGTCAGCAAACACAACTACGAGCGACTCAATCAACCCGTTGATGCGTTACGCGATATGGCGGTGCTGAAATTTGATCGCGCGACCATCAAGGAGATTAGGCTTAAGAGTGGTAAAGATCGTGTCGTCGTCAAGAAAGAAGAAAATCAATGGCGCATCACTGAGCCTTCAAAATTGCCCGAGAAATTTGAGTTCGATGCGACCACTGTCGACGACATTCTCACGCTCTTGTCGGGCCTCAATGCCGAACGTCTTGCGACAAGCAAAGATGTTGCGGTCGTGAGCGATTGGCAAAAGTCTTGGCTGGTTGAGTTGGTTGATGACAAAGATGAAAAGATCCATCTTTTCGCCAGCAAATCGAAAGCAAATAAAGACGAGATGCTTGTGCGTGGTAACATCGATCAAGATGTCTATGTCGTGAAAGCGATGCGCCTCAGCTCTCTGCAATCTGGCGTCAATGCGTTCAAGAAGGAAGAGTTTGAACTGCCGCCTATCGACGAGAATACCAAGGGCTTTGAGTCACTGCCCGTCGACATTCAGCGCAAGCTTTTGAATGTGACGAAAGAGAAAAAGAACTAAGCTCTAGAGCAAGCAAATAATTTGTTCGTGGTGAGCAAGCACGCTTTCGCACTTGTGTGTGGCGTGCTTGTTCAATTTGGCTCGGCTTGATAGTTGGCGTCGACGCGCTAATAAACGCCGTACGTGCAAGGATGACACCACGTGCCCACTCGCACGAACAAATCGAAAAAAACTGGGTGCTCTGTTGGCCAAAATAATGCAGGCATCAGCAATGCCTGCATTATTCGCGTCAGTGCGCAGGGTTACGACGCCAAAATATACGCGAAGATAAGTGGCGCAACGATAGTCGCATCCGATTCGATCATGAATTTGGGCGTGTCTTTACCAAGTTTACCCCAGGTGATCTTCTCATTTGGCACTGCGCCAGAATAGGAACCAAATGACGTTGTGCTATCACCGATTTGGCAGAAATAGCTCCAGCGTTTGACGTGGCTTTGTTCAAGATCTTGTTCGATGAGGGGAACGACGCAGATAGGAAAATCGCCGGCAATACCACCACCAATTTGAAAGAAGCCAACGGCATGTGTTTCGATGTTTTTTTGATACCATTCGATCAAGAATGCCATCTGCTCAAAGCCACTTTTAACAGTGTTAATGTTTTTGAGTTTGCCCTTGATCACATTTGAAACGTACATGTTACCCAGGGTGGAATCCTCATAGCCCGGCGTGAAAACCGGAAGATTCATTTCCATGGCTGCGATCATCCAACTATTTTTAGGATCGATTTGGTATTCACTCCTTAGATCACCAGAGCGCAAAAGTTGGTAGAAGAATTCGTAAGGAAAGAGCCGCGTGCTTGTGCTTTCTGCTTTTTGCCATTGCGTTATCATCGGTCGTTCAATTTTGCGCATGGCTTCTTCTTCGGGAATGCATGTGTCGGTCACGCGATTGAGACCCTTTTCAAGCAGTGCTTCTTCGTCGGCTGCGGTGAGCGCACGCCAGTCGCGTATGCGCACATACTCGTCGTGTGCCACAAGATTAAAGATATCTTCTTCAATATTAGCGCCGGTGCAACAAATTGCGTGGACTTTGCCTTGGCGAATCATCTCGGCAAGACTGATGCCAAGCTCAGCGGTACTCATCGCCCCAGCGAGGGTGATAATCATTTTATTGCCCGCTTTTAATTGCTCAACATACGCTTCAGCGGCGTCGACGGCACTCGCGGCATTAAAATGGAGATAGTTCTCCTTCATGAAGGCTTTAACCGCCGCATACTGAGCTTGCTTTGTCATAGTATTCTCTCCACTAAAAAAACCTGTCGTAGATAGGCCAACACGATTTGCCAAGCCGGCAAAGCACCAAAAGCCCACCTCAAAATTTTTTACCTAATTGAGCGACAAAATAAAATGAAAACATTTTGTGGTCTTCCCGACGACGAATATGCCAGACAACCAAATCGCAGGGAAAGCCATGGTGAAAAAGTATTATGTCCTCTGGTTGGCGGCGCTGTCATTATTTGCACCGCACATGAACGCACAGGAAGAAGAACAAGCAGAGGCCCAAGCCGAAGCGAGTGCTGATGCTGCCGTGACGAAAAAGCTGCCGGTTGGCGCTGATTTTTATCTGAGCAACAATTTAGGTGCGGGAACAGTTTCCACTGCCTATAAACAAGATCCTTATGTGGCGTCGAGCCTCTATGCTTACCCGAATCTAAAATTTGGTCCATTTTGGGGTGAGCGCGAATTCAAAGCGCATGTTGAACTCAATGGCAATCTGGAATGGATGGGCAAGGACAACCCAATTGGTGGCTCCTTCGGCGACAAATTGAGCGTTGGCGACATCAAAGTCCGTGCGGAATTCAAAAAGGCTCTCTATGCAAAAGATCTTGGTTTGTCTTTCTCACCAGCGTTGAAACTGGAAGCTCCTGCGTCGAAGGGCTCGCGTGATGGAAATCGTATCATTGGTCTTGGCGGGTTCTTTTCTGCCACGTGGTCAAGATGGGGTCTTTTTGCAACCTATAAACCTGTCTTCTTGGCCTACGCTTATAGCAACGCCTATAAGACCGGCGCTTGCGCTGACGATGCATCCGCTGACGACAAATTGAGTGACGGCACGTGTAAAGTCGCTGGTCGTCAAACCATGATCATGCTGAAGAACGGCTTCTTCACCGGTTATACCAACGGCAATCATACGCTCACCTTGGGTTTTCGTTTCTATCATCAATTCTTGCGCGAAGCGAACAAGGGCGAAAAAGCAGAAACCACGCCAAGCTCTGGTGTAATGGAAGCAACGCTTGGTCTCCTCGAGTATGCCTATAATCTGCCCATCTCACTGCCGACGAGCTTGATTGTAGGTGTGTCCGGCTATCAAGCACCGTACGATGCAAGCGGCGGTTTCCGTGTGCCGTTCTTTAACTTTACGGAGCCCGAAAAGAATCAAACCGAGGCTTATCTCGCGATGAATATTTCGATCTAATGCTTCGATGGGGCCCGGTATGGCGAGCTTACACCGGGCTTGACGTTGGATCTTTGCGACAGGGCTTTTGTATGCACATAGTGCTGCTAGACTCGCGCCATGAAACTTTGTCGCACTGTTACGCTTTCGCATGATCGAAAATTGATTCACGCCGTTTGTCCGCTTGCGCACGTCGAGACTGCTGCGCGCACTATTTTGGCGGGTCCCGTCAAATTATCGTTTGATAGTTATCGCCTTGCAGCTTTGGTTGATGAGGCGGAAAATCTCAGTCCCGATTTTCAATTTGACGACGACATTGCGGTCACGTGGTCGGTGCTCATCACTGAACAGATGGATAAGAAACCGCTCATCAACAATATGTCGCCGCTGCATGCGCTGCACACCTTGGGCGAAGTCATAAGCAACGTCTACGAAGGATTTGCGCTTTTTGAACATCGTTTACTGAGGGTCGTGCCACATATCGTTACCAACCATGTGACCATGAGCTATGTGATCGAAAAAGGTAGTTATGCACGAATGGCAATTGGTGCCGCACTTTGTCTCTCGACGATGCTCAGTGGCGTTTTATTTGTGCGTGGTCTCAATATTGCATCCTCCTCGGTGAGTTTTGCCGATGAAGGAAAACTTGGCCGGCTCGATTTTATAAATCTCTATCGCTATGTGTTGACCGATATCTATGGCCATTAAATTTGAAACCGCAACCAATCTTCTGGCCTTGCCAGAGCTTTGCCACGGCTTCTTTAAACGCGATGGCGGCGTGTCGACGGGCAGCCTTGCCTCGCTTAATTGTGTCGTGCGGCTTCATGAAACCGAAGCCGCGGTTATGGAAAATCGGCGAAGGGTGTTGTCGACGCTCGGGATTGAAGATTATGTTCTTGCCATACCGCAACTCGATCACGGCAATAGTTCGATTATTATCGACGAGAAGACCATTTGGGACGACGTGTGCCATCAAAAGGCCGACGCTGTGATAACCACGCAGTCAAATGTGGCGCTCGCAATTACCTATGCTGATTGTTTGCCGATACTCGTCTCATCACACGATGGTCTCGTTATCGCGGCTATTCACGCAGGCTGGCGAGGAATGGCCAGCGGCGTGATAGGTAGAACCATCGAACGTGTGCGCGAAGTGTATAGAGCGCGCGATTTAGTAGCAGCTGTTGGACCCGCGATTTCACCGCGCGGTTTTGTGGTTACTGACAATGTTTTCACCTATTTCCAGCAAGTATGGCCTGATTTTGTCGAGGGAAGTGGCCAACGCGGCAATGTCGACCTCACGGGAATTGCAGAACGCCAATTGCGCGACGCAGGTGTACTGTTCATAGAAAAAGTTGGCGGCTATACCGACCTCGATAGTGACGCATATTTTTCTCATCGCCGTGAATGCGGCGAGACCGGACGCCACATAGCCCTAGTTGCGAAAAAGCGCAATTAATAGCTAGCAATTAATTCCCTTTCATGGAAAGCCAAAAGACTGTTCATGTTAATTCGTGAGCAACCCACGTTTTTGTCGCCAAATGGCGATGAAGATCTATAGAAATTCGTGTGCAAAGAAAACGTGGCATCGGTCAAATGGACGATGTGCAGATTATTTGAAATTGCTCACAATAGAAGCGATAGAACGAGTGAATTGAAATTGAGTATCTAATGCTCTTTCCCAATTGTGATTCTGGGGCACGCAGCCTTTGCCAAGGTGGTTCTGGTTGCACGGTAAGGTTTTTGGGGGGATAATGTCTGATATTGCTGTGCGCAAAACGCGCAAAAAACTAGAAGAGCAACAATTAATTGAGCGTTCGCTTAATGGTGATCACCAAGCGTTCGCGGTCCTGTACTCTCGCTATCACAACCAAGTCTATGCCTTTTGCTCACGCTTATTGCGTGGTCGCTTTGACGTCGAGGATGCGGTGCAGCAAGTCTTTCTTGAGGCATGGCGCTCGATGGCACGGTTTGAAGGCAGATCGCTTTTTTCTACGTGGCTTACGAAAATTGCCATCCATACGTGCTTGAGCTTTCATCGCAAATCGGGCCGCATGGTGTTGAATAGCGGTGAGGAACTCGATCCATACAATCAAGTAACGGCGTTACTGTGGGGCGATGGGCAAAGAGTTCCCGACGAGGAAGTCTTCTTGAGTGAACGAAAGTTCTTGGTAAATAAACTGCTCGCACGCATGACGCCTAAGAAAAAGGTTGTCTTTGTGATGTCAGATATGCAAGGAATGACCGCACCTGAAATTTCATCGGTGTTGAAAATTCCCGATGCCACCGTGCGCACGCGCCTGTTTCATGCACGACGTGAATTCGCGACGTGGATAAATAAGAACAAACACTACCGTGAATCATTGGTTGCCGATTAGCGATAGGGGCGCGCGACAGCGATGCTTGCGAAATGTGGTATGCGTGGATGCTCAAGTAATTAGCATCGCCTTACCGATAAGCGCCTCAGATAACCGAGCGCCGTCAACGCCTCATACCAAATGTCTCTGATCCGGGTCGTCTAAGAGCGTCGCAAGGAAATCG
>CAZRSD010000028.1:0-13186 GCA_964602645.1 uncultured Myxococcales bacterium | reverse complement strand
GATCGCCTATGACGATTACGTAAAACTCGGCTCCGAAGCTAACGCCAAGGCCGCCGGCAAAATGCGTACTGAAGGCAAAGAATACGTTGTGCAAGATGGCGATGTCATTCATTTTCGCTTTAACGTATAAAATGACGTTACGCCACTTGCCATGGCTCGCTAAGGCCGTAACATAGGCGTTTGCAGTGATAATATATCGACAATGAAAAAGGCTTCTTCGTCGATCTTATCGAGCTGCGAGCTTTCATCCGAACTGAAGGCCTGCTATGGACAACGTGAATAGTTCATTTGCGCAATCGTCGATCGTAGAAACGATGGTTGTTCTGCTCGTCCTCGCTACAAGCGTCGGCATATTTTCCCATCGCGTGCGTTTGCCGTACACGGTGCTTTTGATGCTCGTCGGCATTCTGCTTTCATTTGTAGGTCTCGTACCAAAAATTGAACTGACGCAAGATCTACTCTTAGGCGTTTTTCTTCCCGCCTTGCTCTTTGAAGCTGCAATTCACTTTCCGTTTAGTGAACTACGCAAATTTTTGCCGACCATCGCAACGCTCGCCGCGCCCGGGGTCATCCTTACCGCGCTTGCAACTGCTTTTGTGTTGCTGATCGAAATCTCTACGTTTCGCATCGACGCTGGCATGACCTTCATGCACTATTTGCTGTTCGGCACCATTATTGCGGCCACCGACCCGATCGCTGTCATCGCCTTGTTCAAGCAACTCGGTGTAAAGCGCAAGCTTGCAATTATCCTCGAGGGTGAAAGCCTCTTTAACGACGGCACCGCCATCGTCATGTATACCGTCGTGTTAACCGCCCTCACCTCAGGTGTTTTCAGCGTGCAAGACGGCGTATTGCTCTTCATCACTGAAGCGGTCTTCGGCATCATTTTAGGAATGATCACCGGAGCACTCGCCAACTTCATTATGCCCTATGCGAAAGATCCGTTGATCTCGATCGCCATCACAACGGTAGCCGCATATGGTTCTTACATCCTCGCGGATTCGTTGCACGCGTCAGGCGTGCTTGCGACCGCGACTGCTGGTTTGTTCCTCGGCAATATGGGCAAGAAGGGTGGCCTTGAGCCGGCTAACCATATGGCGGTGGTGAGCTTTTGGCGCTACATCGCGTTTTTCGTGAGCAGCATCGTCTTTTTGCTCATCGGCCTTAAGGTGCAACTTCTGTTTCTCGTCGAACATGCAGAACTTATTTTGTTCGCGTTCTTGGCAGTGCTCGCATCGCGCGCTATCAGCGTATTTTTGCCGCTGGGCATGCTTAACAAGCTCGGCCAACCCCTCACCTTCAAAAGCGCCACGGCCATTTGGTGGGGTGGCCTTCGCGGCAGTTTGTCGATGGTGCTCGTGTTATCGATCCCCGATTCGATCGCTGGTAAAGATTCACTCATCGCCATGACCTTTGGCGTCGTGGTCTTGTCGGTGTTGATTCAAGGCTCAACCATGGGACCGGTGGTTCGCGCTCTCGGACTCGTCGATTTGCGGACGGATGCAATGGCGTTTATGGCAAAGTCCATCGCTAAGCTGCGCGCAATCTCGGCACAACAAAAGGTCTATTCACAAATGGCCATGGAAGAAGGCGTGCACGAACAGTCAAATATCGCCATGCGCCTTCACGAGGAACGGCAACTGATTCTCGCCGAGCTTAAAGAACGCGAAAATGACGAAGACTTCATCGCCGCCAAAGAAGAACGGATTCGTTATATCGAAACCATGCTGCTCGAAGTTGAAGAAACCTCGCTTAGGAAATCGGCAGAAAATCATCTCATCACCGAAGACGATCTCAACGAGCTCATTCGCGTTAACCCAAGCTAATTTCGCGCCCATATGCATACGCAAAATTCCATTGAGCAAGGGCTCTCGACGAGTTCTTGCCAAAAAAACGCCACTTCAGAAACAACTCGCCTTATGATGAGTGTTGCTAATGACTAGTATTTTCATATAGGCGGCGTTCATGGCAAAGTTTGCGGTGCGGCATTTAGTTTTTTACATCTTGATCTTTGCCTTGTGGGGCCACGCGGATTCGAGCGTGCTCACCAAACGCTTCGTGCCTGGCGCACAAACCGCATCGATCGACGGCAACTGGGCATTGTGGCATAATCCCGCGGGCCTTGCATTTATGAATGGCGGCGAATCATCGATGCGCTATCTCTATGAATGGAGTGAGCGCGGCAATCGTCACCACGGTGGCATCAACCTCGCCGTTAATGTGTGGGACTACGTAACTTTCGCTGGTGGGATCGAGTCACTAGCCGCGTTCCAAGACAAGGCAAAAGCTGAACTTGGCACCGAGCTTTCGGGCATCGTCGCAGTGGCATCGAAACTCTCTGATTACGCAAGTTTCGGTGTTTCATTTCTCAAGACCTATAATTTTCTCGCGCGCGAACGCAAACGCACGCTCGTGACGTTTGGTCTGCAACTGCGACCGTTTTCATTTTTGAGCTTAGGTGGCCACTATGAAGAAGTGCATGGCGGCTATTTCGCAGCACCAAATCTTACCGCTGGTTTTTCAGCTCGACCGTACAAAGAATATTTCACGATTGGTGTCGACGGCAAATGGCTTCCGAAAGGACAAAATTTTGGCGAAGGCTTTCACTTTCATCCGCTTGTCAGCATTAAAGGCTCCTACAAAGGCTACGGCGCAACGGTTGGTGCAGAATTCCCCGGCATGCCGAGCGGTTTGACCAAACCGATCTTCTCCTTTCTCTTAGATTTCAATTTCACCCACCTCGGCATGTCAGTCGCCGGCGCGGTGAACACCGCCGAAAATAATTTTGCTGCTGGCGGCAGCCTTCGCACTTCGAGTGCCGAGTGGACATCGATCTCACCACGACGTGGACTTGGCGTTGAAATAACCGTCGATCACGAAGGCCGCCTTGAGCAAAAACCACTCAGCCTCGCCGAGAGAATTTTCAGTATGCCCGAAAATGCGCTTTCAGTATTGGGTATGCTCAAACGCATCGAAAAAGATCCGAGCATCAGTCACGTCCGCATCAAGCTCAGCGGTTTTAGTTTTGGCGACGCGCGCACGCAAGAATGGCGGAACGCCATATTGGCGCTGCGGCAAGCAAATAAGGAAGTTGAGGTGTATCTCGATGCGCCATCGGAGCGTGATTATTATATTGCAACGGCGGCAAATCGCATTCAGATGAACCAATACACGAGCTTGAGCTTCCACCATTTTCAAACCACGCTGGTTTATTTTGCCGATCTCCTCGAGAAAGTCGGTGTCAAAGCCGAAGCAGTCGCGGCCGGCTCCTACAAGAGCGCTCCTCGTCAATGGACCAACTCGCGCCCGTCAAAACAAGAAATTGAAATAGCCAATAACATTCTTAATAGCTTCTATGAAACCTTGATCACCGAGATAAAAACAGCGCGAAATATTGATGCCGCTCTCCTCACAGCACTCATGGATAAGGGCGAAATTTCTGCGGTCGACGCGCAAAATGCTGGCCTCGTCGACGAGCTCGTCAGCCCTTCTGGCTATCAAGTCCCCCTGCAAGATGAAGCAAAGGTGCAGCCAGTAGCTCAGCGATTCTACTTCACCAAATATGAAGATCGACAATTTAAGCGTGAGGGTTGGCATCCACCGAAGAAGATTGTCGTGATTCCGGTGGTTGATGCTATCACCGAAGGGCGCGCCATACCTGGCCTCTTCTCGTGGCTCTTTCCCATCAGTGGTGCCAAAGACATTATCGATGAGATCGAAGATGCAGCGAGTGACCCCAATGTTATCGGCATTATTATTCGCATCGATTCGCCTGGTGGCGACGCATTGGCAGGGCACCGCATCAATCATGCGTTGATGGAAGCGCAAAAATCGAAACCGGTCATAACATCGATGAGTGACGTCGCTGCATCAGCCGGCTACCTCATTGCCGCTGGCACCAACCATATTCTTGCGATGCCAAATACCATAACGGGCTCCATCGGCGTTTACTCGTTAATGTTCTCGGGTGAGCAGCTTGCGCAAAAAATCGGCGTTTTCTCGAAGGAACTAAGCCCCATTAAGAATCCGGGCCCGACTATATTTCGTGGCATGAGCAAAGAAGAGCGCCAAGAGATGGAGCGCATAACCGAATGGTTCTATCAAAACTTCCTCGAGAGCGTGAGTGTTGGCCTTGATCTTGATGTCAAAGAAGTGCGCAAAATTGCCGATGGTCGCGTGTGGCTCGGTAAAGAAGCGTTTGACAGAAAGCTCGTCCATGAAATCGGCGGTTTTTCGGAAGCACTCGATAGCGTGCGCGCACTCGCAAAGACTCCCGCTGAGGTTGACGTAACGGTTGAGATTCGCACGCCGGGTCAAAACCAACAGTTTTCGTTGACCGCCAATATCGCCGCACTCTTTCACGCGAAGAGTAAAGAGGACAAAGAAGCGATCAAGCTCTTGGCGTCGCCTTATATGCAAGCGCTTCAAGCTTATCGCATCAATGCAGTCCCGCAGGCGCGCTTGCCGTTTGATGTGGTATGGCCGCATCGGCAAAACGCGATGCGTTAGGGCATAACACGCACCACTGTCATTCCGGACGCCCGGAAGACTACTGGCCGCCTTTGCAACTACGTTGGCAGTTACCGCACAGGCCATAGAGTTCCATCTTGTGATTGGTAATCGTAAAGCCGTGCTCGGCGGCAACTCTCATTTGCAAGCGCTCGATCGCCGGATTGACGAACTCGAGAATGTGCCCGCAGCGCGTGCATATCAAATGATCATGATGCTCGCCGTCGTCGAAACAAGGCTCAAAAAATGCTTGGCCATCTTGGAAATTATGCGATTCAGCGAGCCCATATTCCTGCAAGACCTTGAGTGTTCGATATACCGTGGCAAGGCTCACGTTTGGATCAAGCGCGCGCACATCGCGCAAGATTTCTTCGGCGCGACGATGGCCTACTTGCACAAAAAAAACTTCGCAAATGGCCTCACGCTGTTTGGTCAGCTTAAGCCCCAATCGACGAACTTTATCTTTGAGGTGACTGATCGCAACTTCTTTTTCCATGGCACACCGCAGAAGATACAAAACTCAATCGTGCTTAGCAGCTTTCGACGCCAAACGCATCTCCTCGCGATAAAATAGCCACAGGCCAGAAACTACCAAAACCAACGCAAGAAAATGGCTTACGCCAAGGCGCTCGTTCAGTAACGCGACGCCGTAGATTGACGCAAAAATCGGACATAAAAAGCCAATCGCGCTCATGAAGGTGATAGAAATATGCTTCAACAACCAACCGTATAAATTGTAACTGACTACGTTGGCGACAATTACCAGCAGCGCCGTCCACAGCACAAATGCGCCGAAATCGCCGTGAACTGGATTCGTCGTATCGCCAACAAAATACCACAGTATCAAGCTAAAAATGCCGCCGACAAACATCGCAACACCGTTGATCAGCGAAATGCCGTAGCCTTTGTTCATGAGATCAGCAACGATAAACCACGCGTAGCTCGCTGACGTCACCGCACCAAGCAAAACCAATTCAGGTATGGAGACGTAAAGAAATTCGCCCGCAACGTGCGCGATTTCGTCACCAGAGAAGAAGATTGGCATGAGGCCAAGCAAACCGACAACGAGACCGATGGTTTGTAAGCTGCTCAGTTTTTTGCGCAGGAGCAGATAGGAGAGGAGAGCCGCAATGAAGGGCGTCAGCGAATACGTCATAGCTGTCTTCGCCGACGATACGAATTGCAACGCCCAAAACTCCCCGATGAAGGGCAAAAAGATGTGAAAGATGCTCACCTTAAAGAAGGCAAAATAGTCCTGTTTTGCAATTTTAAAACTCGGCGAATGATAACGGTGCACCAAAAACATTAAGGGTGCCGACGCCACCATGCGCACGCCGATCAACAAGAGCGGATCGGCATGGCCAACCGCAACCTTTGCAAGAGTAAAGGTCGAGGCCAAAATCGCGTATTCTAAAACGGCAATCCAAACCATACTCTAGCACCGCCCTATCAACGACAGCTGTGGAGAAAATCCGGCGCGGTCGAGGAGGTACATCTCTCCTTGCATCTGAATATTTGCTTCCTCGTCAGAAACTTCGTGATCGTAGCCCAACAGGTGAAAGAAGCCATGTGCGACCAAGACGGCGACTTCTTCTGCAAGGCTGTGTCCGTATTCCTCGGCTTGCGATTCAGCTTTGGGAACGCAAATCACGACGTCGCCGAGAATGCCCTTGGTATGCTCAAAACTTTGCTCCATTTCCGGAAGTGGAAACGATAGCACGTCGGTGGGCTTGTTCTTATTCTTGAACCGAAAATTCAAGTCTTTCATTGTCTTTGTATCAACGAGACTAATATTAATAGCGTAGTCCTTGAGTTCCGCGCCCTCGAGGACACGCGTAATCGTGCGTGAGAGGATCGCTTGCTCAGCTTTGTTAATGTGCTCTAAACCAAAAATCTCAATTTCCACCAATTGCTCCTATGTCGTTTTCTCGTCGTACGCTTTGACTATCAATTGCACTAAAGGATGTCGCACGACGTCTTTATCGCTGAGTCGACAAATGCTGATACCTTTTACCTTCTTCAGCTTGTCAAGCGCTTCGATAAGCCCCGATTTATGCCCAACCGGCAAATCGATTTGGGTAATATCACCAGTAACAACCATTTTTGACCCAAAACCCAGGCGCGTCAGAGCCATTTTCATTTGCTCTGGCGTCGTGTTTTGGCCTTCGTCCAAAATTACAAAGGCGTCATTCAAGGTACGCCCGCGCATAAACGCGAGAGGCGCAACTTCCACCACACCATGCTCGACGAGATTCTCGGCTCTTTCGGTTCCGAGAAGCTCGAACAGGGCGTCGTAAAGTGGTCGAAGATACGGCGAAACTTTTTCCTCGAGGCTGCCTGGCAAAAAACCAAGTTTCTCGCCAGCCTCAACGGCAGGCCGGGTCAAGATTATTCGAGAGACCCGCTCCGCCATCAATTCCATTACCGCTAATGTCATGGCTAAATAGGTTTTACCAGTACCGGCTGGTCCAACTGCTAAAACGAGATCATTACGCTGTATTGCCTCGACATAGGCTTGTTGTCCTGGTCCTCGCGCATTCACTTCGCGACCGCTTTTGGTCTTAAATAAATGCGTCGATAGAAAATCCTTTGGTTTTGAGCGAGCCTCACTCGTGAGTCTGAACGCGGCATTGCGCACATCGCCAAGTGAAATGTCACGACCTTCGGCAGCGAGGTCGGCTAAATACGCGAGGAGCTCTTTCGCGCGCTTGACCGATTTTTGGCTGCCCTGCAAATTAATACTTTGCCCACGCATGCCCAAGCGAATATTGAAAGTCTTGGCAATGGTTTTCAAAATTTCGTTTTCAACGCCACTCAAGCGCCGAACAAGTTGATTGTCGTCGAAGGTGATTTCGTCTTTAAAGTCGTCGCTCGTCGTGGGCATTGATAATCCGTAGCTATCCGTGATGGTTACTACGGATTATCATGACCGTATGCCGTCTGTTACAAAAGGGAGGCCGCGCGCCTTTTTCGCAAGGATCAGCTGCATCCCGACGTCGAGCCACAGTTTGCACAGCGATAACATGAGCCATTGCGAATCATGATGTTGCCACAGTACTGACATGGCGGTGCATCTTGTTGCACGACATTCACGCTCATCGGCGAAACCTTTGGTCCCTGGGGACTCGCGCTTTGCTCACCACCCTTTTTGTGGACTTGCTCGTCGTCAAAAAGCTCCGACTGACTGGTGCTGAGCCATTCAGGACGATCGGCGCCTTTGAGGAATTTTTTGCCGAGCCAGCGGAAAATATAATCGCACACGCTCGATGCCAACGGAATATCTTGATTCTTAGTGAAACCACTTGGCTCAAAGCGCGTATGAGCAAATTTCTCGACGAGAACTTTGAGTGGTACACCATATTGCAAGGCGAGACTAATCGCCGTTGCAAACACATCCATGAGGCCGCTGATGGTGCTGCCTTCTTTCGCCATCGTGCAAAAGAGCTCACCCGGTGTACCGTCTTCAAACAAGCCCACCGTCAAATAACCTTCGTGGCCACCAATGGAAAATTTGTGCGTTACCGCCGTGCGCTCTGCTGCCAAGCGGCGACGCTTCACCATGCCAAGTTTTTTGCCGAGCTCATCGTTGGCATTCATGCCCCTCGCCGCTTCAATCAGATCTTCAAGCGTCAGCGGTTTGAAATTGGCGACGGGCAAGGCTGGGCCGCTTTGCTCATCGGTCTTTTTGCTTTCGAGGCTCGTCGACAACGGCTGGCTGCGTTTGCAGCCATCGCGATAGATGGCAATGGCTTTTAATCCACGACGCCATGCCTCAAAATAAATATCACCCACATCGCCCATACTTGCGTCTTCAGGCAGATTTACTGTCTTCGAAATCGCGCCGCTCAAGAAGGGTTGCACCGCCGCCATCATCATCACATGGCCCATGGGTTTAATGGTGCGTACGCCATTATGCGGCTTGAATGCGCAATCAAAGACGGCGAAATGCTCGGGTTTAAGCAGTGGCATGCCTTCGATCGTGTCTTTCTCTTCGATATACGCAAGGATCTTCTTGCATTCTGTGTCGCTATAGCCAAGATTGCGCAGCGCTCGCGGTACGGTGTTGTTGACCATTTTCATCATGCCGCCGCCAACAAGTTTCTTATATTTGACGAGCGCAATGTCAGGCTCGATGCCGGTGGTATCGCAATCCATCATGAACCCGATCGTTCCTGTGGGAGCGAGCACGGTGACCTGCGCATTGCGATAGCCAAAGTTTTGGCCATGGCTGTAGGCGAGTTGCCATGATGCTTCGGCCGCTTTAAGCACCGCGGAAAGACTCGTCGGCAATCTGCGAAATGTCTCTTGCTTAAGCCCTTCAATGTGCAGGCGCATGACTTCTTGAAACGATTGTTTATTTTCTGCAAAGCCTTCAAATGGCTTGAGCGATTCAGCTATGATCGACGATGTCAAATACGCGTGTCCCCCCATCAATGCGGTGATGGCTGCAGCAACCGCACGACCCGGTTCGGAATCATACGGCAAACCAAGGCTCATCAACACCGCTCCCAAATTGGCGTAGCCAAGTCCCAAGGGGCGAAAGCGATGACTATTATCGCCGATTTTCTTAGTGGGGTAGGATGCATTATCAACCAAAATTTCTTGCGCGATGATCGAAATGGCGACGGCATGCTGAAATGCTACCTCATCAAAATTGCCATCATCGCCGAGGAATTTCATGAGATTGATCGACGCAAGATTGCACGCTGTATCGTCAAGAAACATATATTCGCTGCACGGATTCGATGCGTTGATGCGGCCCGTGGCTTTGCAGGTGTGGTAGCGATTAATAATGTCGTCGAACTGCACACCCGGATCGCCGCAGCCCCATGCCGATTCGGCCATTTTGCGCCATAGGTCTTTTGCGTTGAGTGACTCGCATACACTGCCGTCGGTGATATTGTGCGTTTCAAAATTCCGCCCTTGTGCCACCGCATCCATGAAGCGATCGTCGACGCGAACCGAGTGATTGGCATTTTGAAACATCACTGAATCATAAGCGCCGCCGGGAACATTAAAACCTGCATCATAGCCAGCGTCGATCAGCGCGTGGGCTTTGCCCTCCTCGATTTCCTTGCACGCAATGAACTCTTCGATATCGGGATGATCGACGTTGAGGATAACCATCTTAGCGGCTCGCCGGGTTTTGCCGCCGGATTTGATAACACCGGCAAACGCATCAAAGCCGCGCATGAACGAAACCGGGCCAGACGCTTGCCCTCCTGATGAGAGTGACTCATTTTTGCCGCGCAGTTTTGAAAAATTGGTGCCGGTACCACTGCCAAATTTAAACAGCATGCCTTCCGTCTTCGCGAGCGTCAAAATCGAATCCATGCTGTCTTCAATCGAATTGATGAAGCACGCCGAGCATTGCGGATGTTTCTCAACGCCGACATTAAACCAAACCGGTGAATTAAACGCCATTTTTTGATTGATGAGGAGGTGCGTAAGCTCATTGCGAAATACTTCACGCACGTCGGCATTGGCAAAATAGCCACCTTGGTCGCCCCATTCGGTGATGGTGTTGACGACGCGCAAAATGAGTTCGCTAACCGAACGCTCACGCGTTTTGCTGCCATTCTTACCGCGAAAATATTTACTGGCGACAATGTTGGTGGCGATCATCGACCAGGTTTTGGGCACAGAAACATTGCGTTGCTCGAAAATTATCTTGCCGCTTATGTCGGCAATCACGGCATCGCGACTTTCAAACACGATGCCCGCTTCTTCACTCATGGGGTCGACACCCGCTTTGGTAAAGAAGCGCGAAATCTTAAGGCCCGATTTTGTAGCTTCGATCAGGGAATGGGTGATTGGCGTAGTTTTCGCCTGCTCATGATTTTTGTTTTCCTTAACCGCCATCGTTGCCACCATATTTTCCCCTGTGCACCCTGTGCTGAATGATTCACGAATCAATCATGCCGACGAAGATCGAAGCGCTTTTCTATGCTCTAATTAGAAGTACCCACGACCTGAGGCCTTCGTCAATCGACGCAAAACAATTTTTTTATCTTAATTTTTTTGAAAACGAAAAAATAATGACTACTCACCAAATTATCCCTAGTGAGCAAGATTCAATACCGGTAATTTAATTTAATTAAAACGAAAAATCAGTACTCCAAAAGACTGATCGCCGCGTTCTTAATATCATCTTTTTGCGGCAGCGTGGTCACTTCAAGTATTTTTGAAAAACCCACCGGTATATCCTTCGCTGCCACGCGCTGCACCGGTGCGTCGAGATCCATGAAGCAGCGCTCCATTATAACCGCCGAAACCTCGCTACCTATCCCATTGAAGAGATGATCTTCATGAACGATGAGTGCCTTGCCGGTTTTTTTCACCGTTGCTGTAATGCCGTCGTAATCGAGAGGTTTGATGCTCCGCACATCAAAAATTTCAATGCTATGACCTTGGCTTTGTAATTCATCTGCAACCATAAGCGCAAGATGAACCGTGTTGCCATAGGTAATTATACTGAGATCGCGCCCTTCACGACGTATTTTTCCTTTACCGAAGGGCACGGCGTAATCGTCGCCATACTTTGGACCAACCGCTTCGGCACGATTGTAGAGATATTTTGGCTCGAGGAAAAAGGTTGGGCCCATCGAGCGGATCGCGGTGCGCATGAGACCGGCGGCATCGTCGGCAAACGCTGGGTACACAACGCGTATGCCCGGCAAATGGCTCATGATCGCTTCAACGTTTTGCGAGTGATAAAGACCGCCCGTGATGTAACCACCCGACGCTAGGCGCAATACTATATTTGGGCAAAACTGACCGTTGGAACGCCAATAATCATGGCCCATCTCGACGATCTGTTCCATCGCCGGCCACACGTAGTCGGCAAACTGCGCGGCCTCGACGACGATGCGCATGTTTTTGTTATAGCGCGCCATGCCGTTCGCGGTACCAACGATGAAATCTTCGGCGATAGGGCTGTTAAAAATTCGCTGCGGACCAAAACGATCGAGGAGCCCTTTGGTCACGTTGAACACGCCACCTTTCTTCTTGGAGGCGCAATCTTGGCCCCACAAAAAGGTATCGTCGTTCTTGGCAAATTCTTCCATGAGCGTGCGCGTGATCGCCTCGCGCAATTTTTCGGTCTCATCGGCTTTGGGAGTGAATACCGCATCACGTGGTGGCTGGTACTCGTCGCCAAAGACAAATTTCGTGACGGTACTTGCTTCAGGTGCCGGCTGTTGTTCAGCCTTGGCGCACGCTTCTTCGATGTCTGCCTCGACTTCTTTTTCAGTGGCGTTCAAATCACTCGTCGCAACGCCATGCTTTGCCAACAGATCGAGGAGGCGCAGCATGGGATCTTGCGCTTTTGCATCTTCGAGCTCTTCAGGTGCTCGATAGAGCTCATGCGCATCAGAGTTCGAGTGCGCGCCTATGCGCACGCATTGTGCATGAACGAGTGCAGGGCTCTTTTGTTCGCGCACGAAACGCGTGGCCGCGGCCATGGCCTCGGCGCTATCGGCAATATCGGTGCCATCGCAATTAAAAATGCCGAGGTTACTAAAGCCCCTAAAATTGTCGCTGATGATTTGATTGGCGCTTTGCTCCGCGGTAGGCACCGAGATACCGTAGCCGTTGTTTTGCACCACAAAAATCACCGGCACACGCTCGCGCGCAGCACCATTGATCGCCTCGTAGCAATAGCCTTCAGACATGGCCGAGTCGCCGAGCGACGCAAAGGCGATGGCATCGTCGCCATAATACTTGATGGCGCGCGCAACACCCACCGCATGCAGCGTGTGATTGCCCGTACACGACGACACGTTTTGAATGTTGATGGCGGGTTTTGCGAAATGGTTCGACATGTGTCGGCCACCTGATGCAACGTCGGCGGCTTTCGATAAACCATTCAGAATTAGCTCATAGGGCGTAAGGCCCGCGGCCAAAACGGTTGCGGTGTCGCGATAGTAGGGGAACAGAAAATCTTTTGACGCACGAAAACTCAAGCCAAGCGCAATTTGAATGCCCTCATGCCCCGTGCAGCGGGCATGATACGACCAGCCCATGCCGCGCCGAATATAAATTGCGGCCTTCTCGTCGATCTTGCGGCTTTGCACAAAGAGACGATACCACTGCATGAGTGTCGACGTTGCTATCTTCTTGCTACTAGCTGATGCTTTACGCGGTGCTTTGACCATATGAGCTTCCCGAAACAATTTTCTCTCCCCTTCGCAAAAATCTATGGATTTCTACGTGGCCGAAAGGACTTTAGGGCTAAAATTTTTACGCATGTCTCCTCTGGCACATTCTGCAAGCTCTAAAAACCCCGCCTCTACCAAAGGTTTGATGCCGAGCATTCTCATCGATCGAAGGATCCGATCTAATTGGTCTGCCTCTTTGTGA
This sequence comes from uncultured Myxococcales bacterium, assembly GCA_964602645.1. Classification (GTDB taxonomy): domain Bacteria; phylum Myxococcota; class UBA727; order UBA727; family JABDBI01. The sequence goes on along the minus strand of CAZRSD010000028.1, from coordinate 316 downwards.
TCGAGCACGTGACCGTCCACCGACCATAAGCATAGCAAGACGACAACCAAATCGGGATAGGTAAAGACCGCCTCAAATTCGCGACCCGCATGTTGTGGCAAGGCCCGAGCTTGCTCAAAAAGTTTGGCAAGCGACTCATTTTTGATGCGGCCATCGAGCCAATCAGCAATGCTCTGCTCTGATGCTTTTTCGTCGAGGCTCAAGAGATCGCGTTTGATGTCCTTCAAAGTCAACAAAAAGAGCGTGGTTGCGGCCTTGGGGAACTCGAGGGAAAATGCTTCTTCAAGATCGAGTAAGATGTCCCAGACTTGTGCGA
>CAZRSD010000027.1:0-13391 GCA_964602645.1 uncultured Myxococcales bacterium | reverse complement strand
GACGTCAACGCCTTTCAGATCCGAGAGATGATAGGCGAGCAGTTGCAACGGTATCGTGGTGAGAATGGGCTCAAGCATGCTTGCGCATTGATGTATGCGAATGACCGCGGCAGATTCCTCGTCGATACCGTCGAAGCCGTGCGGTGCGATGCTGATGATCTTGGCGCCCCGTGCCTTGACTTCCTGGAGATTGCTTGCGGTTTTAACGTTGAGCGAGCCGCTGCCAAATAAAACGATCACTGGCATGGCCGGGTCGATGATGGCGATGGGTCCATGCTTCAGCTCACCTGCGGGGTAGCCCTCGGCAAAAATATACGAAAGCTCCTTCATCTTGAGCGCGCCCTCAAGAGCTATCGGGTAAAGTTCGCCGCGACCAAGATAAAACATGCGCTGCTCATCCACCAACTCATGCGCAATGGCGCGAATAGCGTCGTCTTGCAGCAGTATGTCTTCGATGCCGGCTTTGAGTTTAATGAAATCATCATAGAGTGGGCGCGTTTCTTCATCCTTCATCACGCCCATTTTCACCGCCATCGCAATTGCCAAGAGCCTAAGCGACGCGATTTGACCGACAAACGCTTTCGTCGACGCGACAGAAATCTCGGGGCCTGCGTTGATGAACAAATTGCCCACGCTTTGCTCGCATAACGACGCTATCGCCGAACCAAGCACATTACATACCGATAGGCAGTGCGCACCCATCGCCTGCGCCTTGGTGAGTGCCGCCAAGGTATCGACGGTTTCACCGGATTGAGACACCGCGATCACCAAGGTTTTCTCGTCGGTGAGCGTGTCGCGATAGCGATATTCGCTTGCGATTTCCACTTCGGTTGGCAATCTCAACAACGATTCGAACATGGGCTTGGCAATCAGTGCCGCATAGTGGGCACTGCCACAAGCGACGAGGTGAATGCGATTGATGTCTTTGAGGCGATCAAAATCGATAAGAAAGCCAGACAAATCGAGGCCATTCTTATTGAGACGGCCAGCAAGCGCACGTTCAATGGTTTCGGGTTGCTCAAAGATTTCTTTGTGCATGAAATGTTTGTGGCCAAGCTTTTGCGCGCTTTCTTTTTTCGCCGTGAGCGCTTGCCACGTGATGGGTTGCGCATGCCCCTTCAAATCAAAAATCTCAGCGCCATTTTCTGAGATGTAGCCCATATGCAGATCAGCAATCGGAAAGAAGCGCGGTTGATAATCGACAAGTGCTGCTTGATCAGACGCAAAGAAATATTCACTAAAGCCTTGGGCAACAATTAACGGCGAGCCATTTTTCGCGAAAAATAATTTGTCAGGGTGATCCTCGATCAAGATGCCAAACGAATAAGCACCATGCAAAATGTCACAGGCTTTGCCAATAGCGGCCATGGTTTCATAGCCTTCGTCGAGGAGGCTATCGAGCAAGTGCGCCGCAACTTCCGTATCGGTATTTGAATGAAACTGCCGACCTTGCGCTATGAGTTTTTGCTTGATGACGGCGTGATTTTCAAGAATACCGTTATGTACCACACAAACGCGACCCACATGATGCGGATGCGCGTTCACCAGGCTCGGCGCGCCGTGGGTTGCCCAGCGCGTGTGGCCCATGCCCGCCGTTGCATCACAGTGAACCCCGGTGATCTTGTCTTTAAGCGCCTGCAATTTGCCAACGGCTTTATGCACTATTATGTTTGGCACACCGTGGCCATTATCGAGAAACAACGCAACACCCGCTGAGTCATAGCCGCGGTATTCCAGATTTTCGAGACCCTCGACGAGGATCTCGATGGCATTCTTCTTGCCGATATAGCCAACGATGCCGCACATAATGCTTCCCCTGATAATTTCACAATTCGACGACGGTATTCGACTTGATCAAGACCTTTGACAATGGCACATTGCAAACTCGTGGAGGCGGCAATGACAAAAAACGCGGGTCTTGGCAATTTCATTAATGGTTCATTTCAGAACGAAGGCACCATAACACTTACGAGCAAGAATCCAAGCTGCGATTACGAACCCGTTTTTAGCGTTAAAACCGATCTATATCACGTGCCACTCGCGATCAACGCCGCGCGAAATGCTCACAAAACATGGGCTTACCTCAAGACCAGTCAACGAATCAAGGCACTTCTTCGCTTAAAAGATGCTTTTCAAAACAATGAAGACGCTATGGCCAATGCTATTTCTCTAGAAATGGGCAAGGTCAAATCTGAAGCATTGACCGAGGCAAAAAGCTTAAGTGCGCGCGTTGATCTCATGATCAATTATGGTTTGAAACGTGTACAGACTGAAAGCTTCTACGATCTGCGAGCCGAGACGCGCTATCATCATCAAGGCGTTTTAGTGGTGATCGGACCGTATAATTTTCCCGCTCATCTCGTCAATGCGCATGTCATTCCAAGCATTCTCCTCGGCAATACCGTCATCATCAAGCCATCTGAAGTGTGCCCCATGGTCGCCGAAACCTATGCACGATGTGTGCAGGAAGCGGGACTGCCACCGGGCGTCGTCAATGTCGTCCATGGCGACGGCGCTTTAGGCAAGGCGCTCAGTGAACATGCGGATGTTGATGGCGTGCTCTTCACCGGCAGTTATCGCACGGGCCGCATGCTCGAGGAAGCGCTCCTCGATCAGCCACACAAGATCCTCGCGCTTGAAATGGGTGGCAAGAATTTTTCTGTAGTGATGGACGATGCCGATCTTGGTCAAGCACTGCTCGAGATCATCCAAGCCGCATATTTGACCACGGGTCAACGCTGCACAGCAACGAGCCGCGTGCTCGTGCATGATCGGGTGTTTGATCACTTTCGCACCATGCTCACCAATGCCGTGCGCTCGCTTAAACCGTGCATGCCGTCGGAGAATGGCATGTTTGGGCCACTCGCCACCAAAGGTGCGCTCGATAATTTTCTGCGCGGCTTAGCCAAAGCCAAGGAAGAAGGCGCAATCGTCGTCGTGGAATCCGAAGTTATGCCGAAGGGTGCCTTCGTCACGCCGTCGCTCTACCAAGTCGCAAAAGATCATCCGCTCAACAATTATTTGGGCGAAGAACTCTTTGGCCCCAACATTGCGCTTGAGCCCTTCTCAGATCTCGACGAGGCGATCGCCCGCATCAACCAAAGTCCCTACGGTTTGTCAAACGCGCTCTTCACCTTTGACTATGGCTATGCCGAGCGCATGATGCGCGAGACGAGGAGTGGCGTCTTTAACATTAATCGCTCAACGAATAATGCGTTTGGCCAAATGCCCTTTGGGGGTGTCAACAAAAGTGGCAATCAACGCCCCGCAGGCATTGATGCGGTTCGCTATGCAACCTTCCCGATGACCATCACGAGCCTCGCTTATGGCGCAAGCTCTGCCCCCAAATCATTGCTTGATCAATTTCGCAGCGAGATACAAGACACCACCCCGCTCGCCACTATCACGTTGCGCCACAGTATTGAGGCCATTTTTGAAACTTATGGCATCTATGCTGATGATGCGGCCGGCCCGTATCTAAGTTTTAGCCTCGCATCGTTCGATGCAGTTACGTCGCTTGATCAATTGTTTAACGACCTTTCACGCGCGTTAAGTGGCGCCATCACTCGCCGTGAACAACAATTCGTCATCGATCTTGCGAACCTTTCAAACCCTGACCATGTGCTCCGTGGACTTGCAGCGTGCTTGCGCACCTACGCGAGCAAGACGGGGCTTTCACTCAAGACGCTGAAGACACTCGGCATCAATGTGCCGCCCAACCTGGCCATTCCGCGCTCGCGCGCCATGCTCGATCGCCTCTACAAAAATGCCTTTGTGCCTGCGGAAAAAAAAGCGCTCGTTGCTGATCTAAAACGCAGCAAAGGCCCCTATCTCGTGAGTGTCGATGACGACCCTTTGGTGCTCTTTGATGCCGCGAGTCAAATTGCAACACTCGGTGCAGGTTTCCTCGCCGACACCTTTCAAAATGCTTACGACAGTCACGCTTTTGATCGCGCACTTTTGCGCAACGCCGATCTGTCGCTGCCCGATCACCATGACAATTGCGCAACCTACAAAGATGCCATTGCCGCTCGTCGAGACTTCGAGCAATTTCTCCACGACAAAACACTCAACAGCTTTAATTTTATCGCCTACGGCGCATCGGGCGCCGAAGCAAATGAAATAGCCTTCGACCTCGCTCGCATGAATGGGCCCGGTGGCACACGCATTATTGCCTTTGAAGGCTCATTCCACGGGCGAACCATCATGGCGCTTCAAGCGACCTACAACAAAGAAAAACGCGGGCCCTTTGCGTTTGCAGGCTACGAGGCAACGTTCTTGCCGTTCCCTGAACACAAAGATCCTAGTCGACAACCAGAAATTGCTAAGGGCTATCTCGAAGCATTGAGTCGGGGTGAGATCCCTGCACGTCCCACGACGGATGCGCTGCTCGCCGCAGAAATCGACAGTTTCACGGCGCTTAAAGAAGAAGTGGCCAAGGGCAATGTCTGCACCGTCATCATCGAGCCAATGCAATGCGAAGGTGGTGACCGCTACGCAAGCGATCGATTCTTTTCAGGGCTTCGCGCACTCACGCGCGCGCTTCGCGTTCCGCTGATCTTCGACGAGGTGCAGACCGGCTTTCACTTGGGCCGCAAATTCTTTTGGTACCAACAACTCAATCTCGTCGATCAATATGGCAAGCCCGAAATTCCTGACTGCATTACGCTCGCAAAAAAAGCACAGCTCGGTTTCTGCATGAGCGTTTGGAAAAACCAGCGCAGCTACACACCACACGTTATCCAACTTAAGCGCGGCCTGCTCCATGGGCGCGCACTCGAGCATGCCTGCGCTTTGGCGAAAGAACAAAAGGCGCTCGAAGAGCTTGCGCGTCTTAGAGAATATTTTCCCGATCTTGTGGAGAATCCACGCGCATGTGGTTTTGCGTTTGCATTTGATATGCCGAACAAGGAGCTCGCCAATGAGCTGGTTGAACAACGCTTTCATCGCGGCTTCATGGTGTATATTGCTGGCGAAAAAACGCTTCGATTCCGGCTCAACACCGTGAGCAGCAATGACGTAATTCAGCGGCTCTTTGAAAAACTCTTCGTAGCGCTCATTGATATTCGCGATCGCAAGGCAACCATTCGTGTTGCAGAGCCACCAGCTCTTGAGCAGGCAAAACCAAGTGTTAGTAACGTGCGAGTACATGAGCTCACTGCCGAAGACTTCGCACGCTTTCAGCCAGCGATAGAGCGCATTGAAAATGCAACCTACGAAGAAGGTCGTCGTGACTCCATGGAAACACTTCTGTCGTGGCTCACGCTCAAGGACTCATTGGGACTTGTGTTGACCGTACACGTCGACAACGAAGAGCTCGTCGCGGGCTACGCATTTGGCGGCCCTCTCGAACATGCCAAGGCCGATGGTGCAACTGCTGATGTCATGCGCGGTCAACACAATACGTTTTACTCAGCGAATATCACCATCCTCGAACGCATGCGTGGCCTTAGGCTTGGCAATGTCCTGAAGAACGAGCAAATAAAATTCGTAACCGCTATGAAAAATAGCGATGGCACACCGCGCTATCGATTCATGAGTGGTCGCAATCGCCTTGGGCTCACCTCGGCAATGAATCAGATCAATGACAACCTCGGTGCCTATCTCGTGTCGCTTCACGACAATCAATACAACGAGCCGGGTGCCAAAGCCGTCTACTATCGATTGCCGCTTGCACTCGATCAGCATCCGATCGAGTTACCAAAGCCTTCATCACTTGATTGCCAAAATAGCGTGCAGCGTGTTTTCAAGCTGCCACCTAAGTCGCTTGTCGACGCCATCGAGAGCAATCAACTGCGCACCATTTCTGCATCGAAACTCACGCTTTCGAATTGGGCGACACCGCATATAGTTCGCTACAGCGAATTGCTTCGCGCGCTTATGCCAAAGCATCTGACGCATGCTTATTTCACATCCGGGCGTGATGAAGTGCTCGACAAAGGTCTTCGCTGTCTGCGCTATCATCGCGCCGACGCCGATGTCGCCATCGGTCTTTCGCATCAGTGGTTTGGCCACAACACTGCGGCAGCACGATCGCTTTCTCACGACGACAATCAACAACAGCCGTTTTCATTTTTTAATTGGCCCAAGCTCTCCCATCCATCGTTGGTCGGCACAGCCGCGAGCATCAAGGAACTGAACCAAATACTTGCGAATATGCCTGCTGACAAAGTACTCGGCATTGTCGTGGAATTGCTCGGTGAGCGTTGTGGTTTTGCACTCAGCGACGACTATCTCGCTGAGCTTGACGCTATTCGTAATCACACAAAGATTCCTCTCGTGTTCGTGGAAAATGCATCGAGCATGTATCGAAGTGGCCAAAGCTTATTCTTGAGCGATGCGCTCTCGGTCAAGTCTAATATGGTTCTGTGGTATACCGGCGGGCAACTTGGCCACGTGCTCGTCGATGATCAGTATTTTGCAGAAAAGCCGCTCACGCTCATTTCAACGTGGGACGGCGACGAAATCTCCATGACGCGAGCCTATCACCATTTGCTCGCCGCGAGCGACATTGCCAGAGCACCTATCGCGCAGTTTGCAAACTCGCTCAAGGCGCTCACGAAAAAGCTCGAACTGCACGGTCGAGGGCTTTGGCATGGCGTGCGCTTGACCAGCAACGATGCTGTCGCAAGCGTGCTTAAGCGCGCGCGTGAGCAAGGTGTTTATTTGGGCAAAGGCTTCGACAATACCGTAATGATTTGTCCAAAAGCAGATTTTAGCGCCGACGACTTTGCGCAAGTTATCCACGTGTTACAAAGCGTTCTCCCGTCGACATAAGCTTGCTCGAGAACTACGCATTACAGGGGTGAGTCATGACATCACGACCGCTAACGATCTTGGAACTTACTGGCGATGATGCACTCGGCATCGGTCACGAACATGGCGAGAGCTTTCGCGAACGCATTGCACAAATCGCAGAAATTCGCCTTGAGCGTATTTGTGCAATGCCGCCCTATCGCAAGGTCAAAGACGTTTTAGCACTTGCCAGCGATCACGTGGCGATACTGCAAAAATTCGACGTCGATCTCTTCTTGGAATTTCGCGGCATCGCCGAGGGAAGTAATCTTTCGTTCGATCGGCTCGTAGTGCTCAATCATTACACTGATCTGCGCGACATCATGCCGGCAAATAGCAACGACCGCAAAGATTCATCAGGTAAAGAAGATAACGGCGGCTGCTCCATCATCTACAGCCCCCACGGTCCCATCCTCGGCCAAACCTGGGACATTCACGGTAGCGCTGAGCCGTATGTCATTCTCCTCAAAGTGAACGACGTAATGGTATTCTCAATTACCGGCTGCCTCGGCATGACCGGCGTTAATCGCGATGGTCTTGCTATCGCCATCAACAATCTCGTGAGTACCGACGCTAAAATCGGCATCTTGTGGCCCGCGCTCATTCGCAAGGCGCTTACCCACAAGACCGCAACGTCGGCAAAAGACGAAATCATGAACGCACCAATAGGATCCGGTCGGCATTTCGCGATCGCCGACAAGAAGCAGTTCTTCAGCATCGAAACGAGCGGCACCAAGAAAAAGATCATCCTGGATAAAAACGATCAACTCTATTTCCACACAAATCACTGTCTCGATCCTGAAATGCGCAAGACGCATATCATTCTCAAAGAATCGACGACGCTGTGGCGCTACCAGCAACTTGACGAGGTCATTCGCCATACCGACCTTGAAACATCCGAAGATGTCTTCTTGGCGCTCGCCAAAGTTTCATTGCCACACAATCCTAAAGAGCCGCATAAAATAACCACCTGTGGTACGTTTGTTGTGGATTTGTCAACGACAGACGTTGTAGCCTGCCAAGGAATCGCCACCGAGGAGCTCTTGTCATGGGGACAGACCAAACATTCCTTTCGATGAGCCATCAAGACCTGCAACGCTTTTACCGTGACAATGTCCTCGTCCCATGGTCAAAGCAGGACTTCGCCTTGCCGCTCATGGTTAACGAGGCGAAGGGCGTTTACCTCACGCTTGCCGACGGGCAGCGCCTCATGGATATGAAGTCGCAAGCGTTCACTGCGAATCTTGGTCATGGCCACGTAGGCATGCAAGATGCCATGGTTGCAGCTGCGCGTACGACGGGGCAGGTCCTCGCGTCTGAAGTGTATTCAGCGGAACGGTTAACGCTTGCGCTCAACCTGAAGCGCATCAGCCCGAAAAATAGCGACGTTAGGCTCAGCAAGGTTTTCTTTACACTCGGCGGTGCTGAGGCCAACGAAAACGCTATCAAGATGGCGCGCATGTATACCAAGCGTCACAAGATCATCACGCGCTATCGCTCCTATCACGGCGCTACACTCGCCACGATTAATTTCAGTGGTGATTACCGGCGTATTCCTGTCGACAACGCCGTGACAGGCATCGTGCGCTTTCCTGACCCCTATCCGCGCGGCTCTGGGCAGACCATTGATACGGTGCGCTTGCTCGAGGAGATTATCGAGATCGAAGGGCCAGAAACCATCGCCGCCATCATGCTCGAGGGCATCACCGGGGCGAACGGCGTGTTTGTGCCCGATGCGGATTATTGGCCGCGGATTCGTGCGCTCTGTGATCGCTTTGGCATTTTACTTATTGCCGATGAGGTTTTGTCTGGCTTCTTTCGCACTGGAACATGGTTTGCGGTTGATCATTTCAATGTTGTGCCTGATCTGCTCACGGTGTCGAAGGGCATCACGGCTGGCTATGCGCCGCTCGGTGCGGTCATGGTTCGTCGAGAAATTGCCGACTACTTTAACGACGAGACCTTATGGTGTGGCTTAACGCAATATGGCCATCCGTGGTGCTGCGCGGTCGCCAATGCAGCCATTCACCATTATGAAAACGATCGCATCAAAGAAAACGTTTCGGCACGCGGTCAGGAATTGACAACGCTTCTAGACGCGCTGAGCCGTGATCACAGCATTATCGCTGAGACGCGGTCGATAGGACTGCTCGCCGCGATCGATCTACGAAAGAGCGCAAGCGATGGTCGCCCGCTTGTGCCTTACCGCGCCCAAGGCGATGATATGAAACCTGCGCAACAATTACAAACCTTGCTGAAAAAACACGGCGTGTCAGCGATAGTTCGCTACGGCACGATGGTGCTTGCGCCACCGCTCGTGATCAGCAAAGCCGAACTAAGCGACGGCATCATGGGTATCGATCGCGCATTGACTGAACTGGTAGTGCCCTAAATTTGCTGAAAATTGAATTTTTTCGAGAACGAGATTTGAGAGAAGGCTGTGACCGTTTTGGCAAGACCAGCAACACTACGCAACGTTATAGCTGCAGATATCAATTGGGTCTTGCAATTTAGGTTTCAACAATTTTGACGCACTACCAACGCATCACGTCGCTATTACGAATTTTCTTCTGCGCCTTCAGCTGCTGCTTCATCTTCTTCCTCGGCGGCTGCTGCTGGTTGCTCTTCGATAACGGGCGCCAGGATCACTTTGATCTTGGCCATCACGGCACCTTCGAGACGAACTGGAATCTCATGAATACCGATGGTCTTGAGTGGTGCTTCGAGTTTGATATCGCGATGGCTTACTTTAAAACCATGTGAAAGCAACGCTGCCTCGATATCACGTCCACCAACCGAACCAAAAAGCTTGCCTTGGTCACCCGCTTTCACTTCGATGGTAAATTTTTGCACTTCGATGCGATCACGCACTTGTTCCGACGTGGCCTTGAGCTTCGACAATTGGTGACGAACCAATTGCTTTTGATGCTCGAATTGCTCAAGACGCGACTTCGAAACGGGCATCGCCAACCGTTGTGGCAACAAATAATTGCGCAAATACCCCGGGGCGACCTTGACTACGTCACCGACATGACCCAAATTTGCCACGTCTCTCGCCAAAATTGCTTGAATCCTGCTTGCCATTTAAACCTGCTCCCTATCCTTGCGCACTCTCATTGCTAGAAACGCGTTGCGCTTAAATACTAATTGTCGTCACCAAAAGCGTCTTCTTCTTCGTCGTCGTCATCCATGCCGTAGCTACGGGAACGACGATCATAATCGCCATCGCGGTCGCCGCCGAAGCGTCCACGACGATCAGACATTTCACGCTTTTCCTTAAATACAGGAGGGGTGAGCGAATCCTCTTCTACTTTGGCGAGCTCAGGATCAACGTCATGGTTAAGAACCACGCTGTGACGGATCAAAACGTTGTCGTCGATACTCAAGGCGCGATCGAATTCTTTGATGATCCCTGGCTTGCCCAAGAAGTGGTGATGAACATAAATGCCGCGCGTTTCTTTTTGGCATTCCCATGCCAATTTACGACGGCCCATGGCGGTAACCTTGAGGTTCTTGCCACCAAGGCGTTCAATCAATTCCTTTTTGGCCAGCATAAGGTCTTTCGCTGCCTTGTCGTCGAGCTCGGGGCGCATCACATAAATAGTCTCGTATTCGCGCATATGCAGAGCTGCTGCCATTTCGCCTTCTCCTCAATAGACAACGCTTTCGTCAATAAAAAGCGCCCTTAAAAAACACAATCTGTTTCTAAAATTTTATTATGCTTCGCGCAACACCTATACGTCATGTGCGCGGACCAGTGGAACTTAGAGGTGAAAATTCATCCAGGCAAGGGATGATGGGCCAAATTCCTTATTATTTGCCCAAAGCCGGTTACGTACTTCCTTGTTTGCCGCCATAGTGGGCTATATTTTCCATGACGGTAACCATGTCAGAGAACCGTTCAGACAATTCCTGAAACAAGACAGCCGAATTGATCGCATAAGCTCGCGACAGATCTGACGCCGAGGAATAGGCGTTGGCACCCATGTCCATGTAATAAGTCAATGACACCATCCTGCCCTTTTTCGACTCCTTAAAGAAGCCCAACTGGTAGAGCGAGCTATCACCCAAATGGCGCCAGATACGGAGCGCTTCGTGCTCATCCGCAAGGAGCGCGCGTTCCATGAGCTCGGCAACCGTTACCGTGTCGCCATGATCGACGCCGGCAAACGCCCTTTCTGATCGGGAAAATTCGTTGAGCAGATGAACAACATAGACCTGTGCAGATTCCGTAAAGTGCAGGTTTGAAGATCGCATGGCGCTCACCAATGCCTCTCTGAAATACGCCTGCATGCTGTTAGCTAAAATCAGCATGGTTCCAGCTCCTTCGCTAAGCAACCAGTAATATCGGTCTTCTCGCGTTATGCGAGAGAGGTCCTTTTAACGATCTTACCAATTGTAGTGATAACGGCCAGTTCGTCGACTCGTGCACAACGCCTCGCATAGATATTTAAATTTCGCAAAACAAGCCCTTGACCCTGAATCTGATGCGACTACGCTATCTCGCGTGCGGCACGTGTTCCGTGTCGCAAATAGAGTCTTCTCGCGGTATCCGTGAGAGATTTTTTTGAGTTAAGGGCTGAGGCTATTCGGCTTTGCCCTAAGTTTTTTACAAAGGAGCAATTATGGCAATCAAACTAAGACCACTTAGTGATCGCATTTTGGTTAAACGAATCGACAGTGAAGAAAAGACCAAGGGCGGTATTATTATTCCCGATAGCGCCAAAGAGAAGCCGCTCGAAGGCGAAGTCGTTGCTGTTGGCCCCGGCCGTACCTTTGATAATGGCAACGTCAAGGCCATGACCGTAAAGGTTTCCGATCGCATACTGTTTGCAAAATATGCGGAAACTGAAGTAAAGCTCGATGGTGAAAGCTTCCTGCTTCTCCGCGAAGACGACATCCTAGGTATTGTTGCCTAAGTTTGAGAACTTTTTTCACATAAGAACGAGGTAAGAAATGGCTGCAAAAGAAATTTTATTTGATACCAATGCGCGCGAAAAGCTTTTGGCCGGTGTTAACAAACTCGCCAACGCCGTGAAAGTCACGCTCGGTCCTAAAGGCCGCAATGTCGTGATCGAAAAGAGCTGGGGCTCCCCCACCATCAGCAAAGATGGTGTGACGGTTGCCAAAGAGATCGAACTCGACGACAAATTCGAAAACATGGGCGCCCAAATGGTGAAGGAAGTTGCATCAAAGACTTCCGATCTCGCCGGTGACGGCACCACCACGGCCACGGTTTTGGCACAAGCTATCTGCAAAGAAGGCGCTAAACTCGTCGCTGCTGGCCACACTCCGATGGGCATCAAGCGTGGGCTCGATAAGGGTACCGCGGTGATGGTCGAAGAGCTCAAAGGCATTTCGAAGCCCATCAAAGATCACACAGAGATCGCACAAGTTGGCAAAATTTCTGCAAACGGCGATAACACCATCGGTGAAATCATCGCTGAAGCAATGGAAAAAGTTGGCAAAGAAGGCGTGATCACCGTCGAAGAAGCAAAAGGCCTCGAAACTTCTCTCGAAGTTGTTGAAGGTATGCAATTTGATCGTGGCTACCTCTCGCCCTACTTCGTTACCAATCCAGAGCGCATGGAAGCTGCACTTCACGATCCGTTCATTTTAGTATTCGAAAAGAAGATAGCTAATCTAAAAGACATGTTGCCGCTTTTGGAGCAAGTCGCGAAGTCCTCGAAGCCACTTTTGATCATCGCTGAAGATGTCGAAGGTGAGGCGTTGGCGACCCTCGTCGTGAACAAACTCCGTGGCACGCTCAATATCTGCGCTGTTAAAGCTCCTGGCTTTGGCGATCGCAGAAAGGCAATGCTTGAAGACATCGCAACTTTGACGGGCGCGACCTTCATCTCCGAAGATATGGGCCGCAAGCTCGACAGCGTAACTGCTGCTGATCTCGGTACCGCAAAACTCGTGACCGTCGACAAAGACAACACCACCATCGTTGATGGTGCTGGTCACAAGAAAGATATTTCTTCGCGCATCAACCTCATTCGTGCACAAATCGAAGACACCACGTCGGATTACGATCGTGAAAAACTGCAAGAACGCTTGGCCAAGATGGCAGGCGGCGTTGCAGTGATTCGCGTGGGTGCAGCAACTGAAGTTGAAATGAAAGAAAAGAAAGCACGTGTTGAAGACGCACTTCATGCAACGCGCGCTGCTGTTCTCGAAGGTATCGTTCCTGGCGGTGGTGTTGCGCTCCTGCGTGCACGCGTTGCCCTCGACAAACTCAACGTTGATGCTGACGAAAAATTCGGTATCGAATTGTTGCGTCGTGCTGTTGAAGAACCATTGCGCATGATCGCATCAAACGCTGGTCATGAAGGTTCCATCGTCGTCAACAAAGTCGTTGAAAACACGGGCTCCTTCGGTTTCAACGCTGCAACCGAAACCTACGAAGATCTTTTGAAGGCCGGTATTTTGGATCCAACCAAAGTAACGAGAACCGCACTTCAAAATGCTGTTTCGATCGCCTCGTTGCTCTTGACCACCGAAGCGATGGTTGCTGAAAAGGCTAAGAAGGACGATGGCCATGCCCATGCACCCGCAGGCGGCGGCATGGGTGGTATGGGCGGCATGGGTGG
>CAZRSD010000026.1:2142-13412 GCA_964602645.1 uncultured Myxococcales bacterium | reverse complement strand
ATTTACTAAACCTACGACTCCACCGCCGCCGAGGACGTTGTCATTAGTTGGAGGCGAAGTAAATTGTCTGAAAAGCACCGAATTAGCGCCGGCAGCTCCTTGCTTAAATAAATAGACATAGGGCGCGTGAGCAGCGTTTGTAGCGCCCGCGGAAGCAAAGAAGGGTAGATGCGTACCATTGGCCAGATTGCCAACTCCACCTTGTGCGAAAAGACTGGTACCAGCACCTGCAGCGCCACCACCCTCCTTAATGAGAATGACACCCGCGTTACCATCGAGTTGGATAATTAGACCGTCATCCGTCGGAGCAAATTTCTCAATCACTGCCGCGGCTAAATTACCAGAATTAGCATGATTTGCAGCGAGCTTAAATTTCGCGTTCCAGTCATCGCCAGGGTTATTCCACGCGCTCGTTGCAACCTTAAATGCTTTCAATCCCATTGCTTGGTCACTGACAGCGTACACAAATTCACCATTTCCCGACGCAGTTAAGCCAACGAGATTGTCAGAGCTAATCGCATGGTCTGCCTGTGCAATCTTGGTCAAGGTGTATTCGGTAATATTTTTCGCTGCGCCCTGTTTGTCTTTACAAACATTCTTATCCCATTGGCACGCAGCTTCATTGTTGCAAGGGGTTTGAGCTTGAATCGCCGCACACTTATTCAACACGCTCTTATCAGCGTCTTGGCATTTCGGATTTTTCTTATCATCCCACGTACATTTCTTATCGGCTTTGCACTTCGCGTCGTCATTGCTCATGTTTTTGCAATAATCGGAAGCCGTCACATCAACAACGCATTTCTGCGCAGCGTCGTCATATTTGCAGTTTTCGCCAGATTTTTGCTTCGAGTTATTGCAATCGGTCTTCTCGGTCACATCGCCGCAGGCGGTAACTTCTTTGCGATCTTTTTGGCCTTCTTTGCCTTTATCAGGACAGCCCATCGCCGTCATCAACACCGAACCCATCAATAGGGCGCAGCTTGCGTTATAAAGAAAATTCTTAATTTTCATGTTGGTATTCCCCATTCAACAAAGGGTGCGCATATTCGTTAAAGCTAAGCGCAACGCCTACAGCACATAACAACGTTGGTGCTATCGCGCAAGGGGTGATGCCACTTCTTCGAGAGCCATTTCAATTTAATTATAGCGCCGATTGGTGAGGTAGAATGGGTGTCAGGCTTGGTTAGTCCCGTGACATTTTTATTTACCGTGGCAGTATCGTTACCAAGCGATACCAATAGATTTTATGTTGACGCATTTTGCAACAAATTTAAGGACTCACATGCTCGAGCGAGGAGTCACCGTTGACCTCACGATTAGCGCCCTAGGCGTGAATGGGGAGGGTGTGGCCAAGCTCGATGGCTTTACGGTTTTTGTTGATGGTGCGCTGCCCAATGAAGAGGTGAGCGCTAAAGTCAATCTCATCAAGCCGTCTTACGCCAAGGGCGAGCTTATTCACATCAAAAAGGCCGATGATCAGCGCGTTATGCCCGCGTGTAGACGCTATGAGGAGTGTGGTGGCTGTCACATTATGCATCTTGCATATCTTGCGCAACTTGCGCGCAAGACGCAGCTGGTCAAGGATGCGCTTAAGCACATCGGCGGTCAAAAAGACGCGGTGGTCTTGCCGTGCATCGCATCGCCTGAGCCATTTCACTATCGCAACAAGATTCAGCTGCCGGTTGGGCGCGTATCCGATGGTATTGTCACCGGTTTTTATCGACGCGGCTCACACGATATCGTGCCCTATGACCGCTGTTTGACGCATCATCCGTCGATGGAAGAGACGGTGATGGTTGTGCGGCAATTGTTGCAAACCGCCAAGCTCGAGCCCTACAGCGAGCAAAGCACACGCGGCACCCTGCGCCATCTGCTCATTCGCGCGAATGGCTGCGGCAAGCAACTCGTTGGTCTCGTCACCACGGGGCGACAGCAAAAAAACATCATGGCGTTTGCGCACGCGATCATGAGCGCTGCGCCGAACGTGGTGGGCGTGGTTGAGAGCATCAACACACGCGCGCAAAACGTGATCTTGGGCGACCAGGCGCGGCCGCTCGTGGGCACGCCCTATTTACTCGAGCAGCTCAATGGTTTGACGTTTAAGGTTTCACTCGAGTCGTTCTTTCAAGTGAACCTCAAGGCGGCGCTATTACTCTACGCTACCGCGCTCGACTTCGCGGCGATCACGGCCAATGACATCGTGCTCGATGCGTATTGCGGCACCGGCACTATGTCGTTGCTTGCGGCTCGTCGCGCAAAGCGCGTCGTGGGTGCTGAATGCGTGAGCCAAGCGGTGCGCGATGCTGAAGAAAATGCCCAGGCCAATGGCATTGCTAATGCGAAGTTTGTCGTGGGCAACGTCGAAGAAAAAATCGAGCTGTTTAAGGGCATCGACATCGCCCTCGTCAACCCGCCGCGCAAAGGGCTCGACGAGCGCGTCGTGCATGCCATCAACACCTACGGTCCTAAACGCGTGGTTTACGTTTCGTGCAACCCGGCCACACTCTCGCGGGACATCAAGATGCTCAGCAATTATCGACTCGCCAAGGTTCAGCCCATCGACATGTTTCCACAGACCATGCACGTGGAGTCGGTAGCGCTGCTTGAGCGATGCTAACCTTCGTGTCATTAAAGTGAGCCCCGCCTCACCTCACCTGTCGTTCTGGGCGATCGGCGTAGTGAAGCCGGAATCCCAGGTTGGTCATTGCTGGACAATCGTAGAATTCCATTTCACTTGGCATGATCGAGCCTGTCGCTGCCTTGAGCCGGGAGCCAAAGGAAAGACATCGTTGATGACAGGAAGGAGTGAACGGCAATAATATTCCGTACGCGCTAAATTTAATTTAGAGTGAATTCAGATTTCTACTGGAAGAAAAATGGATCACTTACTCATAGCCCGTTTGCAAATGGCCTTCTCGCTTGGCTTTCACATCATCTTTGCGGTCATTGGCATTGGCATGCCGGTCCTCATGGTCGTCGCTGAAGCACTGCACATCAAAACCAAAAATCCTCTCTACATCGAGCTCGCCCGTCGCTGGGCCAAGGGCGTCGCCATTATGTTTGCGGTGGGCGCAGTCTCTGGCACGGTGCTGTCGTTTGAGCTTGGCCTCTTGTGGCCAGAGTTCATGGAACTCGCCGGGCCCATCATTGGCATGCCCTTCTCGCTCGAGGGCTTCGCGTTTTTTCTCGAGGCCATTTTTCTTGGCATCTATCTCTACGGCTGGAAATATATACCACCACGAATCCACTTCTTCTCCGGCATCATGGTCTGCTTGAGCGGTGCATTCTCCGGCATCTTCGTCGTGTGCGCAAACGCCTGGATGAACACGCCGGCTGGTTTCGACATCATCGACGGCAAAGCCGCAAACATCGATCCGTTTAAGGCCATGTTCAATCCCAGTTGGTTCACACAAACCATGCACATGACGGTTGCGGCCTATATTACCGTCGGGTTTGCCGTGGCGGGGCTGCATGCACTGTTGTTGCTCAAGAAGGGTAATCGCGAATTTCATAAGAGAGCTTTTCTGATCGGCTTCGCCATGGCCGCCGTCACGACACCACTTCAGTTTGTCACAGGCGATCTTGCTGCCAAACACGTCGCGACATATCAACCCGCTAAATTCGCCGCCATGGAAGGCCATTGGGAAACCGAAGCCTATGCACCCTTCGTGCTCTTTGGTTTTCCCGATCAAGAAGCTGAAGTCACTCGCTACGCTCTTGAAATCCCCTATGTGCTGAGTTTCCTCGCGCATGGCGATATTTCAAAACCGGTCACTGGTCTCAAGGAGATTTCCACAGAGAATCGTCCTCCCGTTGCTGTCGTGCACTGGGCATTTCAAATCATGATCGGTGCGGCGATGTTTATGTCGCTCACTCTTATCGTCGGTCTGTATTGGATCATCCGCAGGCGCAATGTGATGAAGAATCGCTTGCTGCTGTGGCTCAGCGTCATCTGCGCGCCACTCGGTTTTATCGCCGTTGAGGCTGGTTGGGTTGTCACCGAAGTGGGTCGCCAACCCTTCATCATCGCAGGCTTCATGCGCACCAAAGATGCCGTCACCAACGTGCCCTATCTCGGTGTAACGTTCACACTCTTCATCTTGATTTACATCGTGCTCTTCCTCGCAGTTGGGTATTTAATGAAACATCAAGTACTTCAATCGATCGGAGGCGACGATGCTGACGCCTGAGAATTTAGTCGCGCTCATCATGGTCGTATCGCTGGTCATTTACGTATTGACGGGTGGTGCCGATTTCGGTGGTGGCGTTTGGGATCTCTTTGCGCGAGGACAACGAGGCGAGGAGCAGCGCAATCTCATTGCTCGAGTTCTTGCACCGATCTGGGAAGCAAATCACATTTGGCTCATCTTGCTCATCGTGCTCATGTTTGTGTGCTTTCCCAAAGCCTACAGTACCATTCTCACGTTTTTGCATTTTCCGACGACCATCATGCTCTTTGGTATCGTGCTGCGCGGCTCAACTTTCGTATTCCGCAAATATGACGAAGGCAGCGACCGTTTCAAGCGCATGTGGAGTGTGCTCTTCGCGATCGGCAGCATCATGACACCGTTCTTTCTCGGTTTGATCTTAGGCACCATTACTATCGAGCAAGCGTCACTCGAGGTGCTCTTTCTCTCGTGGCTGCAGCCATTTCCGGTCTTCACGGGTTTGCTCACACTCGTTATCTGCGCTTATCTCGCGGCTGTGTATTTGATCCACGAGACATCAGACCCAAAACTGCAAGATGATTTTAGACTTCGCGCGCTCATCTCCGGATCGTTATTGCTCGTGCTCACGCTCCTCGGCACCGTGGTTGCATTTTTCGAAGCACCCAATCTTTTCTACGAACTCACCGAAGGCCCCTATGCGATTCCACTCCAAATACTCACGTTGGTGGTCGCGCTCTCAACCTTGGCGTGTCTCTTTAAACGCGAATATCGCCTCGCGCGTTTCTTTGCCATCCTTCACGTCATATTCATTCTTTGTGGCTGGATGCTCACGCAGTATCCCGATCTCATCAGCGGCCATCTCACCATTGCCGTTGCTGCGGCACCCCGCAATGTGCTGATCACAACGATGACTGTGCTCGCATCGGGCTCATTGCTCCTCGGCCCCGCGTTTGTCTACCTCTTCATGGTCTTCAAAGGCAGAAACCGCTAGGGTGTAATGTCGGGCATCAAAAACCCCGTGGGCGTGAGAAGCTCAAGCACGCGCGCATTGTGCTCGCGCACGCGGCGTAGAAAGTCTTCATCCTCAAGATTCTTGCCTAACGACGGTATCATCTCGCTGAGCTTTTTCTTCCACTCGGGCGAGGCCATGCGCTCTTTGAAGCCTTTATCAAGCACGCCGAGCATAGCTTTTACCGCCGTTGATGCGCCGGGTGAAGCGCCGAGAAGCGCCGTGATAGTGCCATCTTTTGCAGCAACGAGCTCAGTACCAAACTGCAAGATACCGCCTTTGTCGGGGTCGTTTTTGATCACCTGCACGCGTTGGCCCGCATACGCGATATGCCAGTCTTCAAGTTTAGCGTTAGGGAAATACTCTTTGAGGCTTTCGAGGCGCTGCTTTTCCGTCATCAACACTTGACCGGCAAGGTAGGTCACCAGGTCAAAATTCTTAAATCCAACAGCGACAACCGGAATGAAATTGCTGAAGTTGAGTGATGAGAAGAGATCGACCCATGAACCCGTCTTCAGAAATTTTGTCGAAAATGTCGCAAACGGACCGAAAAGCAACGCGCGTTTCCCGTCGATGTAGCGCGTGTCGAGGTGAGGAACCGACATCGGCGGCGAGCCTACTCCGGCTTGGCCGTAGACCTTCGCCAAATGTTTGTTAATGAGCTCTTGATTATTGGTGACAAGCCATGCGCCACCGACGGGAAAACCGCCATAGCCTTTCGCTTCAGCGATGCCTGATTTTTGCAGGAGCGAGAGCGCATGACCACCAGCGCCGATAAACACGAATTTGGTCTTTACCGTTTTTGTTACATTCTCTTTCAAATCGCGAATGACGACAGTCCATGTAGCGTCTTCATTCTTGATGAGATCGACCACGTCATGCATAAGGTGGAGCTTGTTCGCTCCTGCTGCGGTGATGCTCGCAAACAAATGCTTCGTCAACGCTCCGAAATTGACGTCGGTACCACCTTCCATCCTTGTCGCTGCGATCTTCTGGTTCGGATCTCGTCCTTCCATGATGAGAGGAACCCATTTGCGTATTTGCTCGTGATCGTCGGAGAACTGCATGCCGTTAAAATAGGGGTGCGCAGTCAATGCTTCGAAGCGCTTCTTAAGGTACGCAGTATTTTTTTCACCCCATACGAAACTCATATGCGGCACCGTGTTGATGAAGCTTTGCGGGTCACTGATTTTCTTCGTTGACACGAGGTGAGACCAATATTGTTTTGAGATTTCGAATGCGGCATTGACATCGATGGCTTTTTTGATGTCAACGACACCGCTCACTTCTGGCGTGTAGTTGAGCTCCGAATACGATGCATGGCCAGTCCCTGCATTATTCCAGGCCGACGTGCTTTCAAGGGCAACCTCATGCAGGCGTTCATAGATATAAATTTGCAAACTCGGATCGAGCTCCGTGAGCAAACTGCCGAGCGTAGCACTCATAATACCGCCACCGACGAGCACGACGTCGACGAGTGGGATGCTCTCTTGTTCCGATTTCTTGTGACATGCAACGGCAACCCAAAGCACAAGCATGAGGAGGGGTATCGCCCCAACGCGGGAAACCGAGGGACGCAGGTGTTGGCTGTTGGTTCGATGTTCGACGTGATTAAGCATGGCATTTTTCATATTCATTACGCTCAGTCATTAAGAACCGAATCGGTTAATAGCTTCACCTAAAACGTACTAATTGGCAGCGTCTGAGGCAGTAGCGAAATGGCCTTCTGGGTGCGATGATTTCAACTCACTAAAATAACGCCGCTTTGTTGGTGTTCACATAATAAAAAAGCCAACGAGGTCATCGTTGGCTTTGGCACTCACGAGTAATGCATGTTTAAAAGGCTGACGACTCCTCAGGTAGGCCAGGCCAACCGGGGAATTCAGGAAGTCCACTACCATCACACCACGGTAAGTCTGGTCTGATCCCACAGAGGATCATGCACAAGAATTCATTTGGTAGCGGGCAGCTTGATTCTTTCGGCGCGTCCTTCGTGATCTTGACGCTAACAGATGCCGCCTTGTTGCCGAGCGCATCGGTCACTTCGACGGTCACATCGCCTTCACCGACGGCCTGCAAATGACCTTTGTCGTCGATGGTGGCGATATTTGGCTGCAGTGACTTAAACGTATAAGGCGCGCTTCCACCCCATGCAGCAAAATCAGCCTGACCATTTGGCTCGAGCGTATGGGTGGCGGGCACGACGGTAAGCTGCTTGTTCTTCACGGCCTTCAATGCATCGGGTGCACTTACGCGACGCTTGCTTTCGGTTTCGATCGCCACATCTTTACCGGTGGTTTGCAAAATCGAACGTGCAACCGCACCGGAGATGCTGATGTCGATCGACTTCATGAGCGCCACCAAACCAGCGACGAGCGGCGTTGCCATCGACGTGCCAGACAATTCCTTATAGTCGCCAGGGACGGTGCTGAGAATGTTTTCCCCGGGCGATGCTATATCAACTTTGCGGCCAAAGTTTGACCACGATGGTTTTTGATCGGAGCTGTTTGAGGCTGCAACCGAGATCATGTTCGGCGTTTGCGCATTGGCTGGAAACACTGATTTGCTATCGTTGGATTTGCCGTCGTTACCAGCAGCGGCAACGAAAATAACGCCTTTATCTTCGGCAGCCTTTATCGCATCGATGATGGGTTGTGCGCCCGATTGTGGTATTGCTGCACCCCAGCTTGCGCTAATAACGTGTGCGCCATTGGCAGCGGCATATTGAATCGCCTTGACCGACGCGAAAAGATCACCGGAACCGTCGGCGCCCAAAAAGCGCAACGCCATAAGCGAAACTGTTGGGCTCATGCCGCAGATACCAACGCTATTGTTGCATGCAGCACCAATGATGCCGGCGCAGTGTGTACCGTGTCCGGGGTTTTGAATGCCGGTTTCGTCGGTGGGATTTTTATCTTCGGCTTTGAAGTCCCAACCATTGATGTCGTCGACATACCCGTTCTTGTCGTCATCGATGTTGTTATTGGCAACTTCATCGCTATTTACCCATTTGTTAGCACGTAGGTCTTCGTGATTCATGTCAATACCAGTGTCGATCACCGCAACCACGACTTCGTGACTGCCCCACGAGATGTCCCATGCTTCATTCGCCTTGACGACGTCGAGCGCCCATTGCGAACCGCGTTGTGGATCAGTGGGATTAGCAAAGGCATAGAGTTGTGCATTTTCCACAACGTATTCAGCGTCGAAATAGTCAGCCAACGCAGCTTGTGCATCTACCACGGTTGTGAATTTGCGACCATCGATTTTGATCAAATCGAGTTCTTCTTCAACATCGGCAATTTTAAAAGGCGCAGCAGAAGTCTTATTGAAGTTCTCTAGTTCATACTTGTCGAGGCTATGCCTAATTTTTACGATATATTCTTTTGCGGCAATATTGCTGCTTATAAAAAATGTCGCAACCAGTGTGACATTAAGATGTGTTATAAATTTAGCAAGGTAATGTTTATGCATTTTTACTCCTAAATTAAAGCAAACAACGCTGGCGGATAGTTGTATTCTTTCATCTTTAAAAATTGAAAACAATAATTTCGTTTACTTAAAACACAGATTTTCCCCGCTGCTCGCGACACATTCGTGACATCCTCTACGGAGCTCTTTCGCTAAGGACCGAGCCTAAATAAGCTAGTGCAACCGCTATAGGATGTTATCTTGCCTGAAAGAAATGCTTTCGAGGCACCAGCATGACAAATGCGATAGACGCCCTGCTCGTCGTCATTTGTTGTGTGCCACGTTATTGTGATGGCGGATTTCGCAAGCCCTACTCGTTGCCATCGCAGCATGGTGTTCGGATCACTATCAAAATAGATAGGGCGAAAGACGCCATTTTCTAATTTCTCCACCGTCAGATAACTATCGTCAGTTTTCAGGTCGTTTTTCGGGTGCGCGCCGACAAAACTCACACTCACAGTATCACCGTGACGATAGCGAGCTTGTGCATCTGTTGTCATGTCGCCAAATGATTTGCCAAACGGCGTACTGTCGAAAATCACGCCGAGCGACAAGTCTTTTGCGCGATGACTCTGGTCAACGGGCAGTGGACCTCGGTCGATCGCCTTCTTGTCGACGATAGCGTGTGCAAGGTGCGCAAAGATTCCTCGATACGCCTGTTCAGTCCACGGACCGTAGAGCGTTGATGCGCCTTCATAATGTTGCTTCGCATATTCTTCGCGCGTCGCCACGTAATGGCTATATTCGTTGCTCAAACCGGAAATGATAACCGGGCCCTGGCGGATCTTGGCAACCTTTTCGCGCAATCTTCGCCCCGCCATGGTCGTCATTTCAGATGGTGCCGCGACTATAGTGACAGGCCCAATAGCAATGATCTGAAACGGCAAGATAGCAGGAACCACGTTGATTTGACCTGCCGGAATGAGGATGGGCTTTTCCGCATGACAACTATCGCCCGGATTTTCATTGATTTCACCCTCGACAAACAATGCGAGCGGGGGCTTGCCATTCTCGGTTCCAGCCGCAAACGACCGACCTAACCCTGCAATGCACAACTGATGTTCGCGCGTCACCTGCTGATGCATATCGACAAACTGATGGCGAAAATCAAGTTCGCCGCTAATCGGTTCAAGGTTATCGTTGAGCAATGCCCAAGCCGCATCTGCTTGCATCTTCGCGCTACGCCAAAGTCCAGCCCATTCTTCGTCGCTATTTTGTGGGGGATGATGAACCTCATACGGACTCACATCGCCTGCATCAGCTTGAGCGAAAGCGCCAACAAATTCTCCCACTGCGCGATAGGTGACTTTCATGCGCCGTTCTAGAAGATAAGCCGCGAGGCCCTTATTGTCACCGCTCACCAGGTCATTCTTGAGCGTGAGCGAAACCGGATGCACCGATAGCCAATTGATAGCACCAATGAGGTCGCCATGGCGGTTTTCAAATTTAAGCAGGTGCATCGTTTCATTAGTAGACTTCCCATAGGCCGACCGCTCAACCATTGGATTATTTTCATATGCAACGAGCGAACGATTGAAACCCACGCCATCGACCTCGCGCGCGCCGTAACTGATACGCGCAGCGACAATCCCTGCATGAGCCCTTCGCACCGATTCAACGATACCACCAATAATGGCGTCGTAATTAGCTCGATCAAAGCCGAGGCTCGTGACATTGTAGAGTGGATAGTAGGCATATCCACCAGGCCCGCTATGCGTATGCGTTGCTGTCACTAAGAGGTTCTCGTGATTAAATCGATCGCCAAACTCATTGCGCAGCGATAGGAGCACACCCTCCTTTATCGACGAGAAGGCCATGCCCAAATCGGCAACGACGATAGCACTCATGCGTTCGCGGCACGGATCGATGATGATGAATGTCCTTGCGCGAAGGCGCATGTGGAGGCCATGCGCGCGTTGACCGAAGTCGGCATAGCCCGTCATGCTAGACTCAGCGATAGGGCCGGTGATATCGCCCTGGCCAACACCGACGCCATATATGCTTTCTTCGCAAGGCAAGGGATACATCATTGATTGTACGCGTGGCACAAGGCTAAACATGGCGACGCAAAGAATGTTCGTGATAAATCTAATGCTCATAAATTTTCCACAAATTAAAGAAGGCCCATTATGAGCCTCCGAGTATATATTATCGGCGACTACAATGCTGCGAGCGGATCCGACGTTAGCCATTTCTCAAGCGTATCGAATTGAAATGGCCTTCCGAGGAACGCTTCAACGAGATCGGCAGCGTCGTAACAACCGCCGGGGTTGAGGATGTATTCACGTCGCCACTTTGGTTATTTCATCAACAACCGCTGCGCTGCACCCGTTGCAAAGCGGTGCACTAATACGCGAAGGCGACTAGATCGGAAAGCGTAAGTTCTTGTTTGGCCGCGTCATCTAAATCAGCAACGATGAGGCCTTCATTGATAACTAAAACGCGATTGCCGAAATTTAATACATGATCAAGGTGATGAGAAATCATCACCGTTGTGACACCGCATTGCGCGATATAGTCATTTGTCACGTTCATGAGATGTTTTGCCGCTTTCGGATCGAGCGCACTTGGCTTTGCCGGTGTTTTCGTCCACGATCAGGTGGCGCACGATGGAGTTGGTG
>CAZRSD010000026.1:0-2132 GCA_964602645.1 uncultured Myxococcales bacterium | reverse complement strand
ATAAAACTTTAGGTTGATGTGCCATGCACATTGCAAGCGCAAGCGCTTGGCGTTGCCCGCCTGAGAGTTTGCCTGCTGCAACGTTCATGCGCTCTTTGAGCGTTTCACTAAAGTTTGTCAGATACGCCATTTTGTCGTCGAGACTAAAGCGTCGCTGAGCGCGTTCAAGGGCGAGATCCAAATTCATAGCGACGGACAGCTCACTAAATGTTGATTGCTGCACATCTTGTGTGAGCGTTGCAACATGCATAGCTATCTTGTGCACAGGTGCACCCGTCACCTCAACGCCATTCACCATAACCTGACCACGTGTTGGTCGTATGGCGCCGTTCAACGTCTTAAGCAATGTTGATTTACCCGAGCCATTTGGCCCGATGAGCATGATGAAATCGCCTTCATTGATCGTTAGCTCGACGCTATTTAAGATGATTTTTTGGCCGCGCTCAACCGACACACTTTTTAGCTCTACTACCGGCTTTTTCATGAGACGAACTCGCGCATGAGCTTTTGTCGGGATGTGAACAGGAGAAATGCTATTAAGGACACGCCAATCGCCATTTTGAGATAGACAGGATTCAATCCCCATCGAATTAATTCATTGGTGAGCACAAAATAGATGATGCATGAAAGCATGACAGCGCCCAAAGAAACTGCGTCGGAAACCATATCAGCGCTCGAGAGCAACCGCACCAATTCTTTGCTGAGCAAAATTATTGAGATGCCTATCAGTGCTTGACCAAAACCCATGTTGATATCGGTGTAGCCACTCGCCTGCGCCGTGAGGCAGCCCGACAATGCAGCAAGCGCATTGCCTATGGCAAGACCAACAACGCGCAAACGCTCAGGGCTTTTGCCGAGGAGCGCAACGAGATTGGCATTGTTGCCAAACGCCTTCAGCCACAAGCCATATCGTGACGACAAAATTACGCTCAAGAGCACTACTAACGACATCATAATAGCGACGAGCATCGCGACGCGCACGAAGAGGGGCGACATCATCACGCCATCAATCACTGTAAAGATCGTCGTGGTTTGCAGGAGCCCAATATTTGGCCGAGCCATCACGACAAGGCTCAAGGAGTGAAGGATGAAGGCCATCAAGATGCCGGTGATGAGGGGATCAATGCGACTTTTGTATTGAGCGATCGCAGCAATACCACCCGCAGCGGCACCGGCGAGCATTGCCGCAAAAAGCGCCACCATGAGCGGTACCCCCTTGGTGCCGAGCGTGGCAAATACCGCCGCACCGAGAAGAAACGAGCCATCAACGGTCAAATCAGCAATCTTAAGCACCGTGAAACTTATATAGATGCCCAAGACGAGCGGATACAAGAGCAGCGCCTGCTCGAGGATTTGACCACCGTACATCATGACTAGCTCTCGACAACCGACAGTTTTAGTTGGGCGGCAGCACTCTTTATTGCATCAGCATTAACGCCTTGCTTTGCGCATGCGCTTTTGTTCAAGAAGACAGAGATTTGTCGCAGATATTGAATGCGCTCAAACTGGTTATTCTCGAGGAAACTTGCGGCAATTTGCGCGCCTTGCCGACCAATAGCCGCTTCTGTCACGCCCACTGCAAAGGCACCGCCGCTACGAATGGTGCCTTCATCCGACGTCACGAGCGGAATACGCAAGGCGTCTGCTTGCTGAACGAGCGCATTGATGCCACTTGCCACCATGACATCTTTAAGCGTGAAGATTGCTTGATTGTCTGGCTCAATTCGTGAAGCCACCGTGTAGAGCTCCGCGAGATTTTGCACCATGAGTTCTTGAACCGCAATGCCATAGCGAAGTGCTTCCTTTGAGAACTCCTTCACGTCGTCAAACACCTTGTCACTGCTGACATACACGACCGCGAGCTTTTTCAGATCGGTCATTGCTGCGCGCATGAAATCGAGTTGCATGGTGACCGGAATTTCGTCAATGACACCCATGAGCGAGGGTTTGTTCCGCACAAGTTCTGAATCCGGCGTGATGAAGGCAGCCAAAAAGAGCACTGGCTGTTCTTTGGGTGCCATAGTGAGCGCCATCAGTGTTGCGCTTTTGCCAATTGGAACTATGATGTCGACCTTGTCGTTAATGAATTTATTAAACGCAGATTTCTGCAGATTGATATCGCCAAGCGCATT
>CAZRSD010000025.1:5390-13481 GCA_964602645.1 uncultured Myxococcales bacterium | reverse complement strand
TATTTTTGAGTTCGCTTAAAAATGGGAGGATTACCCCGTCAAGGAGACAGAGGGCAAGCAGTGCTTGAGTGATTTGGTCGCCGAAGTCAGAGAGAAACTGAAGCGCTAGGAGGGCGCTTGCCTTCTTTAGAGACGGGCCAGTCTCTTTGGGCATGGGGTGTCCTGTTTTGATATCGTGATGCTTTAGATATCGCGTTTAACCAAGGTCTAATGATCTC
The DNA here is from genome assembly GCA_964602645.1 of uncultured Myxococcales bacterium. Lineage (GTDB taxonomy): Bacteria > Myxococcota > UBA727 > UBA727 > JABDBI01. The sequence goes on along the minus strand of CAZRSD010000025.1, from coordinate 13,263 downwards.
AGTTTGACCTTACAAAGGATTTAGTGGCAACTATGACTCTGTGTGTTCGCAATCATCGTCGATTTTGCTGGCGACGATCGCGATCTGAAAGCGGGACTTTCCCCCTTTCCTGTCTTCACTCTTCTCAAAGCGAATAAAGTTGGCCTCGGTGAAATAAAGAAGCTCCATGATCTTTTTGTAGGAAGCCTCAGTGAGCGTGATATGATAATTGGAAATGTAGCTCTCTGGCTTAATATTTAGCGCGAGCGTCCTAAATAAGAGCTGCTGTCGCAAATTAAAAACATCGGTAGTCCTCGGTGTTGTAGTATGGCGATGCATTCTCCTTATAGTTGTACCCTCAATTCTCACAAGATTGAGCGACACAAGTTTGTTGACCACCTCTTGTACGTCTTCTTCAGGCACTTTGAAAAAGCGTTGCAGTCTATCAAATGTCGTCGTCAGCTTTCTATTCCAGGTGTAAATTAGGTATAGGCGAAGTCGAATATCATTTCGTATTGCATCAACCTGTTCATTAGTAAAAATATAATCATCGTGATTATTGTGATCGATGGCTTTTAGAAGCGTGTTTACGTCGACAAATTTCTTGCAGTGGAATGTTTCGATGATTTGCTGGCTTTCTTCGTCGGGAAATTTGTCCTTACAATAAGCAAGTATGAGATCCTCTCTACTAATCTTAAGGATGCGCGCGATCTCTAATAAACTATTTGGATGGGGAATTCGCCTGCCAGCCTCAGCGTGACTCCAGGTTTGATAATCAACCGACGGCGTGTGTGTTTGATAAATCTCTTTGATGGTTGCGTAGCCCATTTTTTGTCGCGCGTCGGCAATTAGTCTCGCGAGGTAGATATGCAACTCACTTTGGGAGGTCACGTTAGCTTCCTTTGCGCCTTCGCAAAACGCAATTTTAATTTCGCATTAGTTTGTCGAACAGTTATCTTACTTTTTGTGGCAAGAAATTACAAAAAGTATTTGCATTTCGATGTGACTTTGCGCTAGGGTTTAACAAAACCACATACCATGGCGATGAGACATAAGACTTGTTGATGGAGGAATCATGTCAAAAGTCAAAGTCGATCGCGATTAAGGGCGTCGAGAAAGATCACCCACCACACCGTCGCTGCAACGACTAAGTGTGTGGCAGGTTGTTAGTGTTTGCTTTCGCTAAACCTAACATACCTCTTTTTTCTCGCTGTTAGCAAGCAGTTAGACAGCTAGATTTGGTTGTCGGCGTATCGCTTTGCCTCATTTAGCCATGGTAGCTAAAAGAGAAAGAGGAGAGTTATGAAAAATTCACTGCAAAATGTTTTGGGAAATGATCCCAATCAGAATTGGGATCTTATCGGCTTAAATTCTGGATTAATCCCCCCAACCAAAAATAGCGTCGACAGCACCTTAACATCTTCCCAGGTAAGAAATTCACTCTTCGTGCAATGGCCCGAACAGCAACATCATATCGTTGTAAGTTTTCTGCATGCGCATTCGCTGGTTTATGTTCTGATCCCAGAGCGAATGCGAAGTTGGGCTCTCGATATTTCTGAACGAATGCAGATACCCCCGGAAGCTATCATTGCGCCAGCACTTGTTGCTTTCTCATGTGTCGTTGGCAGGAAGATTGGTATTCAACCAAAGTGTCGAGATGATCTCTTGATCGTTCCCAACTTGTGGGGCGGTCTTGTTGCGCCCGCAGGCTTTTTGAAATCGGCTGCCATCAGCGAGGCGTTTTTGCCGCTCAGGAGGCTAAAGCGCTGCTCAGATGCAGATCGAAGTCTAGCTGATGCGCAGCACCTGATTACGCAAGCTCGGCTCGAAGACACAAAGGCGCTGATCAAAACTGTGACACGTCGTGGCAATATTGTCACGATTGATCAACTCAAAACACAAATTGAGGAACTCGTTCGCGACGCAGAAGTCAACAAGTCGATTATCCGACCGTACGATACTTCTAGCAGTAAGCATAAGAATGTGACGAGGCTCATTCATGAGAGCCCGAACGGTCTGCTCATCATAAAAGGTCATCTCGACAACTGGCTGCGACGGCTCAGCAAACCAAAGCATGAAGACGAGCGAGAGATGCTTTTGAATTTGGGAAATGTTTATCGACAAATATCTGGCAACGCTGAGAACAGTGGCAGTGCGCCCGCCTATGTATTTGGCGAACTCGGTGCCAATTCCCTCCAAAAATACTTGAAAAATGCCGGCCGAAAAAAGCGCGACATCTCAGTGTTGCAGAGAATCCAGATATTACTCTACCCAGACTCATATGCACCGCTGCCTGCAATCGACAAAAGACCGAATTATGTAGCTCGAGAGAACATCTTCGATCTATTTCATATGATAGACAGCGTTGCGCATGCCAAAGAAGGCGTTATCCCAGCGGTGCGCTTTTCGGACGAGGCTCAGGAGATATTTGATCAGTGGGCATATGAATTGAAAATTCGCGTAAAGAATGCAGAGAGCAAAAATGATTTGCTCTCGACGCATCTCGCTAACTACTATTCGCTCATGCCGAGTCTGGCACTGTTGTTTTCTGTGTTGGAACGGCCAAAAAATATCCACGGTTGGAATTCGGTTTCCGCTTCAGCAACTAATCTTGCGGTGCGATGGTGCATGTTTCTCGAGCAGCACGCCAAAAAGGCCTATAACGTTGGCTTCGTAACGCAAGCTTCTGCGGTGAAGAAAATTGCGCATCATATCGAAGCCGGCAGCGTGATGCACGGCAGCACACTTAAGAGTATTTGTCGACAACACGATCGTTTTTTGAGTGCGCCAGAACTTGTTAGGCAGGCGATAGAGAAACTTGAGGACTTCGGATGGCTTCGCATTATTGCGAGCGACGGGGCTAAACGCATTTCGCTGCATCCGAAATTTCAAAGCAACCCAAATGCGCTGCGTTTTCAAGCGCTCTGCAATTTGGGTAGTTTGAAAGAAACACATTAGTTTAACGGCGCCAAACGTGAAACGCGTGCTGGGACGCGTTTTCGTTCGGTCATTAAGCCCATCTGCGTCGTTGAAATATTCGCTCAATAGATGGGGACTTTTTTAATGACCTCTTATTCTTGAACCGGCTTGATGTCGTTTACCGAAACATAGCCCGTAATGCCCGATTCGGTAACGATGAGCGCGTAGCTTCCCGCGGGTTCGATGAGCTTAATCCTTGTGCCCGAAGAAAGAACACCATCTGCAGGTCGGCCTTGTTGCGGGCCCAATTCGTAGTAAGGTGTTTCGATATTCACCGTGTGGGTCACTTCACTCGGTGAAAGTGCAGCGTCGTTGTTGTAGACCTGCTCTTCCTGAGCGTATTGTGCGTGAGCGCTTTCCTTGATTTGTAGCGGATTGTTCCTATCTGCACTTTGGCAGCCGCAGATCGCGAAAAGCATGCCAACGCATAGTAACCTTTTCATGTTTAATCTCCAATCGCGTTACAAGCAATCATTGCACTATGGCGCAAAACGCTTTGCAATGTCAAAGACTCGTGCTGTTCTATCGGCGATGACACTTCTTATTTCGGAGCTATAGGATCAGCTTCGATGAGTGTGTTGCAATCAAGATCCTCGTCGCCAACTATTCCTAACCGTAGTGGAAAACTCATTGCTTCATCAAATGCGTCATGGTTAACTTGATGGAGATCTTCATTGTCGCCGAGAAACAATTTTTCTTGTTTAATGCTGCTCCAAACAATATTTCTCAGATAGTCGAAGGAAAATTCTCGACGAAGAAGTTTGATCGCTACGTCTTCAGTTTCTTCATCCCATTTAGCATTGACACGCATCTCATACTTGTCTGAAAGCGGTGTTTGAATTAGGGCTTTGCGATAAGGTATTTTATCGCGAGGAGCATTGCGTCGAGCAAGTTGCAAGAGCAAAAATCGGAGATAGATGCTCTTTTCATTTCGCATTGGTAGCGTGTGCCATTCGGGCAATATCATGTCGTCGTCAACCTGAGGCTTTTTCCTATTTGAGAATTCATCGGTATCATTTTCGCGAGAGTTTTGAGGTGATGTCACCCTAGTCTTATTCGTAGGCTTGGGCTCGTCGATCAGCCTTTGCCGTTTCGGAGGTTCCCTAGCAATCACCGTATCCGTCGATCGCGGAGACGATCGATAGCGTTGTGCGACGAATGAGGCTGGCAGAGCCAAATCGCTTTCAGCCGCAATTGCGACGACATTGTTAGGTGGCGTGTCGATGAAATTACCATGAGGTACTACGACATCCCGCATAGGAAATTGGTTGTCTATAAAGGCAGGTTTCCTGGCTTGCGCTTCACCAACCTTCCCAAGGACATTGCCTCAGTGGTCAAAAACGGCGGGACTCAGCGTTACGCTGCCAACGATATGTGCAGCATGAAAAAATTCAAGCGTAGCACTGACGCCAGAAAAAAATTGCGAATTGACTACCTGTCGATTGTTTACCATAAATTCATATGGTATAAAGCTCTACTTCTGAGGAGCCTACCATGAGATATCGTTTTTACCGCGAGCACAAATACGTAAGTTCAGCGCTTAATGATTTGGAACGGCAGATCGCTCAAACTGATTTCGCCAATGTCGATGAGGTTGCGCGCATAAAAGAAGCATTTGAATCTCTCTCTGCGATGCTCATCATGCATGCGAATTACGAGGAAGAGCGCATTCACCGGCTCCTGAGCGCGAAGGATTCATCGGTGCATGCTCATGCAGAAACTGATCATCGTGATCAGCAAGCGCAAATCAACGCAATTGCACAACTCATTCAAGAAGTGTTACGTGCATCGGGTGACGACGACAAGATCGAGATCGGCCACCAAGTTTATCTCACGTATCGAAAATTTGTTGCCGATAACCTCCTTCATCTTCATGAAGAAGAAACGGTGATTCTCGCTGAATTGCAGCGCCTCTACTCTGATGATGAACTGCGTAGCGTTGCCGCAATCGCTTATCGAGAGATGTCGCCCGACGACATGATGCACATGGTGCAAGGTTTATTCCCTCATATGAATAAATATGATCGATACGCTTTTCTTGCCAACATGCGCATTCTTGAGCATGCCAAATTTGTCGATGCATGGCCCAGCATTCGAACGTTGTTGCCGCCGGAAGAACAAACAGATTTTGATGTAGTCTAGTCGGGAAATACCGTCGGAGATGTTCGGAGGAAAAATTGTTCAGTCTCATGCCTGAACAGGATTTTTAGTTGCTTCAAATTTGTTTTAAGACTAACTCGTGCAATGCGCCGTAAATTTTCTCATCGCACGTGAGAAATTGTTTTGCTGCGGTTTTATTTTTCGAATGGCATAGTATCGTACTCACTTTTGCAAATTGCTTTTTGATTATTGCCAAGTTAGCGAGTCAATCAAGAGAAGTCGAAATCTCATCGGAAGGACTTTTCGAAATGGCGGCCAAGAAGGATTCGAAAACATTAGAAAATCCAATTAACAGTCACCTGTCCACCAAAGTAATATCGGGTTTGAATCATTTTGCGATTACTGGTATTACAACGAAGTGTACTTTTACAGTGAAGTTCATGGGGACGAAATGCAGAGAAATACCAAACTACTGCGAGGACTATTTTTGTTACGTATAGGTTTGGGCATTTTTTTGCTGATGTGGGCACTCGATAAAATCATTGTTCCCGAGGCTGCGCTAAAAGTTTTCTCACACTTTCATTCTCTCTCGCTGAGCCCATCGATGGTCATACTCATCGGTGCGTGTGAATTGGTTTTGAGCCTGCTTATCATTCTTGGTTTTCACAAAACGCTGACCTATGGCGCTGGGCTTGCGGTGCACACCGTTTCCACTCTTGCGAGTTATCGTCAGCTTCTTTCGCCATTTGGCGACAATCATCTCTTCATCGCCGCTATTCCCATTCTGTTTGCGTTCATCGCTCTGTTCTTATTGCGCGACTTTGATACGCTGTGGACGCTCGGAAGAAAGAAATTTCTCTTTGCTTAGGTTTTTTGTGGTGAATCGCGCTCTCGTCGACGAAATTATCGCTCTTGGCTCCGTACGACTCCAGAAAATCTTTGGCCTCTTTGATCACGTCTTGGTGATGGAGATTTTTTCTAAAGACAAGCGTCGCCTTTATGTGGTGTTCGACGTGAATCGTTCTACCAAAACCTTTCACCTGCAGCGCGAAATTCCTGAAGGGCCTAAAGCAAAGTCTGCGTTTACCGCATTGCTGACAAAATATGGTGTATCAAAGCATCTCAGATTTTTCAAACTCGATGACGATGGCACAATAATCAAAGCCGTGTTTTCTCACCATGACGACGAGTGCGCGCTCATCTTTGAATGCGATACCAATTTTAGGCTCGGGCTTTTTGTCGGTCAGACGCTCTGTGCAAGTTTTCCCAAAGAAGAGTCAGTGCCGTTTCGCGCGGGTTTCTTGGTGAGCACAAGCACAGCGCGTGGCCTTGATGAAAATCTCGCACGGGCAATGGTGCATAAGCGCATTCTTGCATCGTTTCATCACGACGCAATGTTCGCGTTGGCGCGCGCGACACTTAAGCATGAGCTCAACAAGAAGATGACACTTAAGAAGAATGTCGAAGGCGATCGTGCACGCTGCGAACTCTCGCTTGCGCGCGAGAGTGAGGCCGATCTTGTAAAAGCCAATATGCATCTCTTGAAACGCGGCATGAAGAACGCAACATTGGTGGACTACACAATCAATCCACCTGCACTGACGACGATACAGCTCGAGCCACAATTAACGCCGCAGGAATTTCTCACCAAGCTCTATAACAAGATCAAAAAGGCAAAGCGCGGCAAAGAAATTATTGCGCAACGCCTCGACGACATTCAGCGCGACATCATCGCGCTTGAAGAACGGCTAGTGTCACTTGAGCATGACGAGTCAGCGCCATCTTCTATGCAGGACATGCACGCGCGCTTGCCCGAACGCTCCTCGAAAGGGGGAGGTGTTCTACGCCTGCCGTTTCATGTTTTCACGTCGAGCGACGATATTACGCTCTGGGTGGGCAAATCGGCTAAGGATTCAGATGCAATGCTGCGTTTGGTCAAAGGCAATGAATGGTTTTTTCACGTGCGCGATGCGAAGGGCGCCCACGTCATCGTGAAATGGCGCGATGAGTTACCGATGCAAACCTTGCACGAAGCGGCGTTGCTCGCGCATCACTTTAGCAAAAATCGCGATAGCCATAGCTCGGTCGTGAGTTATACCCGAGCGAAAAACGTGCAGAAGAAAAAGGGCCTCGCTGCGGGAAGGGTCCTCATCACGCAGGAAAAGACCATCGAAATTATCGCGCAGGAGGCAAAACTCACCTCGCTATTACATCGGAAGGCGACTGCGAAACATGGGCATTGAGCCACGCGACCGCATCTTCAATGGCGATGTGCCGATCGGTTTCGTTATAAATTTCATGCAAAAATTCGGGATAGACTTTGAGTGTGGCATCAACCTTCTTCGTATTGACGCGACTAAACCACAGCTCAGATGCCCGTGCATCCACGACGGGATCGCGACCACCGACCTGCATCAGAAATGACAGCGAAACCGTTTGCGCAATGTTCGCCGCTTCTTGGTAGCTTTTATAAATTTCCCAAAACGTGCGCATCGATAAATTCTTGAGCACGAGCGGATCAGTGTCATAGGCACGCGCGATTTGCTCATCGGTCGACAATTGATGCCCTTTGATGCCTGCGCTCAAGCGAATCTTTGGCACAACCGACGCCGCAGCAAATGATGCCCATTTTTTCCACGCCGGTATTGGCATCATGAGGCCGAGCAGTGGGCAGCTCAACACCATGCCGTCTATCGGCAGGCGCGTGCTCGCCGTGACGCGCAGGCTGATGAGCGCTCCCATGCTATGCGCGAGGACGAACAGCTTTCGCCCTGGTTTTAAACTCTTTGCGGCATGCTCGATGCCCGCGATGACG
>CAZRSD010000025.1:3315-5380 GCA_964602645.1 uncultured Myxococcales bacterium | reverse complement strand
TCGTCTTCATAGTGGCGAAAATCTTCGATGTCGCCACGACGACCTTCAGAATATCCGTGACCTCGCAAATCCAAACTCAACACTTCGAAGTGGTCTTTGAATAGGCGATCAATGATGTGTAAATAACGACCACTATGTTCACCAAAGCCATGCACTAAAAAAACGCTCGCTTTTTGTTCCAGATGCGGATAGTGGCGATAAAAAAGCGGTGTTTGATCTTTAGATTTGAGAAAGCCAGTCCTAGAGGCTGTTTGCGTCAGCGAAAAATTCATGTAAGCCCCTTATGCCAAAGAACGGTTTTTTACAGGCTGCTTCAAGATTGCAGTGCAACTTGTATAATGCGAAGATTAGAACTCTATTGAAGTTGATTTTAATCCGAAAATTGCTGCGCGGAATACCAGTCGCTATGAAGGAAAAAGAAGAGCATATTTCAACGACTCAGCCCGAGGACTATTTGGTTGCGGCGCTTATTGACTATTATCGTAAGCCGCTCGTCCAGCGGAACTATATTCATGCGGCCAAAGTTGCCCAAAATATTCTCGCCCGCAACGGAACCTATCAAGCCGGCCTGCTCGAAAAACGCTTCCTCTTTTTTGCAAGCAAACTAAAAGATAACGTCAACCCTACAACCTTACGCGACTTCGCCGAAAAATGCCACGCGTCGGCCACAAAGGCGGGCACGTGCCCATCCCCCGACGAGAAACAAAATCTAAGCGCGCGCGCACTAAAGAAGCGTGTCAAGGAAGATCTTTCTTTGGCGCTCAAACTCGGGCACTCGGAGGGCGCCGCTATTACGCGTGCGGCATATGAGCTAGTCAAAAAGAAGCGGGAAGAAATGGCGCGTACACGCCTTAGCGAATCGATCCGTCGCCATCCATTGCGCGAGACACTGGAAGGCTTAATGGTAAAAGCAGGGCGGCTAGCGAAGGAAGATATTCGCAATCAATTTTTGCACTTGAAGCGTCCTTCATTTTCTCAAAATAATGGTGAGGGCGTGCTGTATGGCTTACTCGCCAAAGCACAGGCGTTTTCGGCGGCGCGCTTGCACAGGCTCATGGGCGACGAGCTCTTTTTTCTGTGCCGACCTACTGGCTTTCTCGATCAAAAAGGCACCACCATCGTTGTCGAAGTGCCGACCAGTGCTCATTTGCATGCGTTGACGTATAGAAAATTGGAGATTCTGCGTGCATTGAAAACTGATAACGCATTTCTTTTGGTAAACAAGATTCATTTTAAGGTGAAATCGACGACATTTTAACATTCTTAACTGGGGGGGAGAGAATGATTTTGCGAGTCCTTGTAGCGGGGTTATTGATGGTTAGTAATTATGCGAGTGCAACTAAGACAACATTCATAAATGCAAAACTATTTACCGGCGAAGGGTTGAGTCAAGATGACGCGTTTGTCGTAGACAGTGGGCGCTTCAGCCAGTTTGGTAAGTGGCGCAATCTTAAAAGCGCAGCGGAAAAAAACAACGAACTCATCGTCGATCTCAAAGGCGCATTGGTTATACCTGGCTTTATTGAATCACACGCGCATTTGCTTGGCATTGGCCAAACGAAGACCAAACTTGATGTGCGAAATCTTAAAACCGACGATATCGTGGCAAAAGTCAAGCGCCAGGCGAGCGAGCAACAAGAGGGTACGTGGATTCAGGGGCGTGGTTGGGATCAAAATCTCTGGCCTGACAAAGAATATCCTCATCGCGACATGTTGAGCGGCATCACCAATCCCGTCTATTTACGCCGTGTCGACGGGCATGCGATATGGGTAAATGATGTAGCGCTTCAAAAAGCAGGCATTGACGATGCAACCAAGGACCCAAGCGGCGGTCAAATCATTCGCGACCAAGCGGGCAAGGCGACTGGCGTATTAATTGATAACGCCATTGGTTTGGTCAGCAAGCACCTCGACAAACCCAGCAAGAAAGACCTCGAGCTCTATTATGAGCTCGGTGAGAAGGAGGCACTCTCAAACGGCATAACCTCATTTCACGACGCAGGATCTAGCGCAGAGTCGATCGCGTTTTTTGAGGACCTCGCCAGAAATAATAAACTCAAACTTC
>CAZRSD010000025.1:279-3305 GCA_964602645.1 uncultured Myxococcales bacterium | reverse complement strand
AAACGCGGCGACGATGGGAGTTCTTGCGTCGATCTCGTCGATCGCTTTTTTGAGCGTGGTCCCTTGATCGGTGATTTCTTGACCGTGCGTGGCATCAAGTATTTTGCCGACGGAGCACTCGGTTCACATGGCGCATCGCTCCTTGAGCCATATCATGATAATCCTCATCATCACGGCTTGATGTTGATGGATAAGGCAACGCTCGCTGACAAAACCGCCAAAGCTATCGCCAAAGGCCTTCAAGTTGCCACTCATGCTATCGGCGATGGCGCTAATCGCATGGTTCTCGACGCGTATGAGGATGCGCTCAAAACAAGCAAAGCCAAAAACACGCGCCTTCGGGTGGAGCATGCGCAGCTCGTCGATCCGCTCGATCATGAACGCTTTCATGATCTTGAGGTAATAGCGTCGATGCAGCCGATTCATTGCACATCAGACATGGTGTGGGTTCCCGATCGCCTCGGGCCTGAACGCATCAAGGATCGCGCCTATCCATGGCGTTCGCTCTTGAGCAAGGGCGCGATTTTGGCGTTTGGATCGGATGCGCCCGTCGAGGATATCAATCCGATCTTGGGCTTATATGCGACGGTGACACGCACTGACGTGAGCGGCTCGCCGAAGGAGGGTTTTATGCCAGAACAGAAATTGAAACTCATCGAAGCGCTGCGTGGCTATCACCAAGGTGCTGCATTTGCGGAATTCAATGAACAGACCAAGGGAAAGATTGCGCTTGGGTATCTTGCTGACTTTGCCGTTTACGATACCGATATTCTTCATCCGACCAAAACCGAATTCTTGCAGGCGAAACCTGTCATGACGGTGGTGAATGGCGACGTGGTGTTTGAGCGAGAAGCAAGATTGCCACAGCGTTAAGCTTGACAGGCACAGGTCTTTAATTGCGCGACAACTATCAGCGTAAGGTCGCCGATTCAACTCGCTGATTGCTGCGCAATATCTTCGCGTCTGGAATGACTGATCGGGGCGCACGAAGTAGGAGATAGTTTGACGACGACAATCAAAGCCGCTAGTCCTTAGCCGTGAGCCTCTTTCGAAGGATACGTCATTGGCCCGCATGATCGCCTTGCATGGTTTTTTGGGAAGCCCTGCCGATTTCTCGTCGTATTCCCAATTCGCGTTACAAGCGCCCGCCATTTTCCGGGCAGAGCCAGGGCCGCTTCATGCTTGGGTTGCCCGTTTTAATCGCGTTTGCCCCGACAACGCCATTCTGCTTGGCTATTCTATGGGCGGGCGCTTGGCACTTCATGCAGCCGTTGCTGCACCCGCGAAATATCGTGCGCTCATCATTCTCGCGGCGCATCCAGGTCTGCGTACTGCACACGCGCGTGCCCAAAGGCGCGAGGCCGATCGACAATGGGCCGAAAAATTTCTCACCCTACCGTGGCCAGAGCTCATTTCCCAGTGGAACAATCAGCCGGTCCTCAAACGTTCATTGCCCCGCAGCGTCGCAGAGAGCGATTTCTGTCGCAAAACGCTAGCATCGTATCTGCGCTATTTTTCATTAGGACAGCAGACCTATCTCGTCGATGCGATCAATGACCTCGATGTCCCGATACTGTGGCTCACGGCGAAAGATGAAGCATCAGCGATCGATGAACTCCGACTAAAGCACCCCCAATCGCGACGCTATTTCCTTGAAGAGGGTGGACACCGTTTTATTTTTGAACAATCTCATCTGGTTGCTCATCATATCAATCAATTCCTCCCTTCGCTCTTTTCGACGACGATGTGTCAGGAATAATTATTTTTGCCCATGCATTAAGGTTATAAAGTAAAAAATAATTTAGAGGAAATTCAATTGCTTAGTCCGTCGGAAGAAGTCACGAAGACCTGGGTCAAAGGCAAGGGCATCTTGATCAAGAGCCGGCCGGAACCATCGCGTTTTTCTTTCGCTGTCTGTCTATCGATAGTATTTTCGATTGCATTTGGATTCTTGGGCGGCTTTATTACCGCGGGTTTTGCGCTCAATGAAAACTACAGCACGGTTTATGAAAATCTGCTCACCGAGCTGGAAACCACTAAACAATGCCTTGAGCGCGAAAGAAACAAGCTGCAGATGGGCCAAGCGGTAAATCCGTCGCCCCCTGAAAACGTCGTTAATCATGCAAGCGCCAGACACTTCCGCGAAAAAAAACATAATAATCAAGTAAGAGAGCAGGCTTTAATTAGTGTATTTGGTCACGCTGTAGAACTTTTTAAAGAAAACGATATTGCCGGGGGTTGCGCTCAGCTGAATAGCATAATAAACCTGCCATATGAGTATAACGGTGAGTGGAAAAACAAAGCTCAATATCTGTTAAATAAAAACTGTCGTTAATCCGTAATACCGCAGAACAAAACCATGAATATTATGAATCTACATCATAGCGAGTCGCATCGCCCCGTCGAACTCGGCTGTCTTTTTGATCGCATGCAAGCATCAATGCGCTCGGCAAATGCTGATTTCGAAAAGAGCATTCGCCTCGCAAAAACTTTGGCTCCACTGCTCAGCGACAAGACCTCAAACGAACGACATCTGCGCACTCTCGCTAGCAACGCCTCGGTTCAAGAAAAGGTCATCGCGATTTTGATGTTGGGTTTTCCCAACAACAGGACCGTTTTGCCGGTACTACAAGACATTATGCACAATGGCACCAAATCAATGCGCATGGCGTCGGCACTTGCCATTAGCCAAATGCGTGATGGCGCAAACAACGCCCTCTTCGGCGAAATTCTTCTCGCGGCTCATCACCAAGAAAAAACGCTCGAAGTGAGGACCACCATTCGCCATGCACTGATGTCCGTGCTCGGGAAACAGACGCCGTTGCTCGACGTGTAGAGTCCTGCACCCTTTCTTTTATCAGCTATATCTTTTGTGTCTTTCCGTGTACGGAATCACAGCGAAGAACTTACTGCTACAATTCCCCTTCCGTAGGTGCTTTAGGTGGCGACGGTGGTGCTTCTTCTTTTGCTGTACCAGGCTCAGCGACGCGCACGGTTATGGTTGCGGAAAGGTCGGGCCCGTATGA
>CAZRSD010000025.1:0-269 GCA_964602645.1 uncultured Myxococcales bacterium | reverse complement strand
GCCGTCGGCAAACTGCAGCGACAGCGTGTGGACGCCGGGCGGCAACTCCAAAATCGCTGACGTTTCCCCTTTGCCGTAGTGAATATGGCGAGGATCGGCCGGAACCGCGAGGCCGGTTTCAATGAAGCCCACCGGATGATCGATCAAAATATGATGATGCCCCGACGTCCTGTCGTTGACATCTTCAAGAGCAGCCCGCACCGTCATGCCTGTGACTCAAAATTTGAACGTTAATGGCGATGTTACATCATCGTTATTCTTAAGGTTTT
>CAZRSD010000024.1:10769-13688 GCA_964602645.1 uncultured Myxococcales bacterium | reverse complement strand
GGAATGGGTGCGCACGGAAACGCCCCTGGCATTGAGTTTGGCAATAACGTCTTGATTGGACAGATTCAATCTCTTGGCCAACTCGTGCACTCGCAATTTACCCATTCACCTACACCCCTTACTACCGCTTTCGAAACTGCGCCTCGCCAAGAAAATTGGGCGAGACTCGCGGCATCAAACTTATGAAAACCAATACGCAGGCTCACTGCTCTAATTTCGCCAACTTCGTCAATTGCAACAAAATCTCTTCAGTTATACGGCTTTTCGAGAGCCCCACAACACCCGTTTTTTTGCGACCGATGCTTTGCCCTATTTCATCCATGAGGAACGGGCTCATTTGAAGACGAACTGTTTCTACTGCCGCGCTTTTTTCACGAACTTCCTTGATCGACCGTGGCGAAAGATCTTTGGCACAGAGCACCACATCGATCTTTCCTCCGCTTGCCAGGCGCAGAGCCGCTTCGCGACCAGCTTCAATCTGACCTATTTTGCGCATAAAACCAAGTCGAGCAAGCGAGCTCTTCTTAATTCGCGCGTAAACCATATTGGTCATGGCCTCAGCATTTACCGGCAACGTCTTCTCACCCCGAAAAAGCATCTTCTTTTGAAAAGCTTTTTGGAAGCACGTGCGACTTGCACAAAGCCACGCACCACGATGCTGCAACTCGGCACGCTCATCGAAACAGATTTCGCCATCAAGTGCGCGCACGAAGCGACACAGCTCAGGCTTCGAAGCCTTGCTGCGACAAACTAAACAAGTGCGCACGTTTTCCATATTAGACTCGCTCCACCGTTACCACGTGGCCTTGATGCGTGCATCATGCGCGCTCAAGATCTTGCCTGCCTGCTCACGCAATGCGCGTGCCTGCGCATCGTCGAGATTCAGCACACTCGCCAAATGTTTCGCACTATTTTCGAGAAACACGTCGACAACGTCGTCGTAACCACCACGCACAAGTGCTTCGTGATGTGGCAAACCAGCCTTTTCTACTGAAAGATCAGCAAGATGATTTTCACCCGCGAATTTTTCCAGCAGATTGTCGATGGCAAACAGCACGCGCGCTTCTTCCATTTGGCGTTTGCGGCGCGCTATCTTGCGCTCTTCAAGAAGTTTGACAATGTTAATCGCTTCAGTCTTGAGTGCGCCGATATCAGCACCTTCAAAACCCGGCATCGACATGAGCGACGTCTCTTCAGCCTTCAAAAAGCCTTCGACGCTGCGAATGCTGTAGTTAAATAACGTCTGAAACTGCAGTTCAGAAAGTGTCTTAATTTGCGAAAGACTTATCCACGCCTCTTCTTTCTCGGCGAGCGCCTTTGATTCAGGCTGAATGTCGATCTTCCAACCAGTCAACTGCGACGCAAGGCGCACGTTTTGGCCACGACGACCGATCGCAAGCGACAGCTGCTCGTCGGGAACCACGATTTGCATGCGATGCTCTTCTTCGTTGATGAGCACGCGCGTTACCTCAGCAGGTGCGAGCGCGTTGCATACGAAGCGCGCTTCGTCGGTATCGTAAGGCACGATATCGATCTTTTCGCCACGCAATTCTTGCACGACCGCTTGCACGCGCGAGCCCTTCATACCCACGCAGGCGCCCACGGGGTCAACATCGGAGTCTTTGGAACGCACGGAGATCTTGGTACGAAAACCCGGTTCACGTGCAGCACTTTCGATGGTCACGATGCCTTCGGCAATTTCTGGCACTTCTTGTTCGAAGAGCTTTACCACCAAATTGGGGTGCGTGCGCGACAAGATGATTTGTGCGCCACGCGCGACCTCGAGCACGTCCACAACATAGGCCACCAGGCGATCATGCACCCGCGTATTTTCCTTGGGCGTCTGCTCCGACGTTGGTAATACCGCTTCGGCGCGACCAAGGTCGACAATGACATCGCCACGTTCATAACGACGCACGGTGCCGGCGACAATTTCGCCCTTACGATCTTTGTATTCGTTGTACACCATTAGGCGTTCAGCTTCGCGCACCCGCTGCACGATGATCTGTTTCGCATTTTGTGCAGCAATGCGGCCAAATTCTTTTGAATCGAGCTTGACACCGAGATCTTCGCCGACCGCTTCTTCGCTCAATTCCGGATCGAGTTTGAGCGCATCTTTAAAGAAAATTTCGCCAGGCTTCTTGACCGCGTCGTCCTTGATGATGCGCAGGAATTCGTAAACATCCACTTCGCCTGCTTCGTCGTTGTATTTTGCTTCAAGGTCAGCATCTAAACCGAGCTTTTTTCGTGCAGCGCTGAGCATAGCGTCCTCGAGGGCTGACACCAACACTTCCTTATCGATGTTCTTTTCCCTGCCCACTTGCTCTAAAACGGCACCCAAATCGAGTTGCTCAAGTTTCATCGTGTATATCTCCTAAAAAGCCTAAAATCTTAGTCGTTGCTCGCTGATTTCTTTTTGCTCGTGTTGCGCTTGTCAAAGTCGAAAATGAGATTTGCTTCGGCCATTTCACTAAACTTCACCAATAACCTTTCGCCTTTTTGCACTTCGGGCAGCACAACAATGCCTTCGTCGTCTACTTCGCTAAGGTAGCCAACGACGCCCTTAAGACCAATTTGCACCTCCGACTTAACGCGCAATTTAATCTTCTCACCAACAGCGTCTTTGAAATGACAGACCTTGGTGAGCGGTCGATCGAGCCCTGGGCTTGAAACCTCAAGGTCGTAGCGACGTTTCAAAACCGATTTTTCATCGAACGAGGCATCAAGCACGTCGGACAAAAGTCGCGACACATCGACAAGATTGTCCATGATCACGCCATTCTTTTTTGCGGCTGTATCGATGAACAGGCACAGCAAGAGCTTGGCTTGCGCCTGCTTCAGGCGAATGCGCACGAGCTCGTAGCCTTCGCTCGTAAGCAACGGCTCAATGACCTCGCGTAACAGCTCTTCTTCAGGGCT
>CAZRSD010000024.1:0-10759 GCA_964602645.1 uncultured Myxococcales bacterium | reverse complement strand
AACAAATGCTTCCATGTCATCCCATTAAATCAGTAACAGGGTAAAATCCTCGCCACTCGGACACGGGCGCTTGTGAAAAACAAGGAACCCGGCCGGGTACCCTCATAAAAAACAATGGGTGGCATGAAACAGTTAAGCTTTTTTCGATCCCTCGACGTCGTCACGTGCGAGAGCAAGCTCTAAGGCGGTACCTAGTGGCCCAATATCAAGTCAAATTGGCTTTGTAAAGCGCCGTTTCGATTTGGGTCGTTCGTCGAAAACGATCTCTTCTTCCAAGGTCTGAGCTAATTTTCCGCTCTTTTCAGCACTTACTAGGTGCGCTCGAAAAAGGGCTGCGGACGCCTTTTGTACTAATTCGTCAAGGCCACGTTTTTCTGCGGCCGAAATTAAGATGCCATGGCCAATCTTCTTGCGCTCAGCAAGCGCTTCAGGCGTGATTTTATCGATCTTATTGAAAACCAAAAGCGCAGGCTTTTTATCGAGCTCGAGTTTGGCTAAGACTTCCTCGACCACCGCAATTTGCTGACGATAATTGTCATTGGCAATATCGACCACATGAATCAAGAGATCGGCGTCATTCAGCTCTTCAAGCGTGGCCATGAACGCTTTCATGAGGCTTTCGGGGAGATGATTGATGAAACCAACAGTGTCGGTCACTACCACGTCCTGATCGTGCGGGAAACGCAGCCTGCGCGAGTGCGGGTCCAACGTCGCAAATAACTCGTCTTTGGCGTAGATGCTCGAGCCCGACAGCGCATTGATCAAGGTCGACTTGCCGGCGTTCGTGTACCCCACGATGGCAAGCGTGGGCAATTGATGGCTACGGCGCGTCTTACGTCTTAGCTCACGCTGCATCTTAATTTTATCGAGTTCGTCTTCAAGCCGCGCAAGCTTCTCTTTGACGCGGCGGCGATTGATTTCAAGTTTGGTTTCACCAGGACCGCGCCCGCCGATGCCCCCGGTCAAGCGCGAAAGCCCAGCTTGTTTTTCCGCGAGACGCGGCAGAGAATAGGTCAGCTGCGCCATCTCCACCTGGACCTTGCCCTCGCGGGTCACGGCGCGTTGCGCAAAAATGTCGAGGATGAGCATAGTGCGATCGAGCACTTTGAGGTCGGTCAGATCGGTGATGTTTTTAAGCTGCGAAGGGCTTAGATCTTGATCGAAGATCAACATTTCCACACCAAGCGAAAGCGCGCGTAAACAAATTTCTTCAAGCTTACCGAGACCGATGACTGTCTTCGGCACGAGTTTCGTACGCCATTGGTAGACTTTCTCGACCACCTCGACGCGCGCCGAGCGGGCAAGCTCGGTGAGTTCGGCCATGGAGTTTAAGCCATCTTGCTTGCTCACGGCGTAGGCGCCCACGAGGATCGCGCGATCAAGAAATTTATCTTGCGAAAGTTTTGCCTTAGGTTCGAGCGTTACTGTTTGCACATCGGCGATGATGGCGTCGATGAATTCGGAGAACGTTTGCTTAAGCTCATGCACTGAGCGGTATGCTTCGATCTTGGTAGAAATCGCGTCATGGGTTTTGTCTTTTGCGAGATAAGCAAGCGCCAAAGGCCCATCAATACCATCGCGACTCGCATCGAATTCCACTACGGCATCAAGGCGTAATTTTTCTAGGTCGGTCTTAAAGTCGGCGCTGACCGTGTTCTTTCTCTCAAAGACGGGCAATGGAGTTGGCCGCGCCACCACGAGCCGTAGCCCGCGCAGACGATCGGCTCCCCCGCGCATGCGACCAATATCGGGTAAGTAAAGCCGCGCTGCATCGCCCACGACGACAAAGCGCACTTCACCTTTTCGGTCAAGCAACAGACCAACCAAGCGGTGACATAAAAACGCTGCCTGCGCAAGCTTGCGAGCGAGCGCAACCGAAACGATATCAAGCGCACCATTATGCTCGTCGACAAGGGCCCGCAGGGCCTTTTGCTGCTGCGCTTTTAGATCTTTGATATTGCCGTGTATGTCGCGAATACGCGTCTCCTTTAATTGACCTCGACGAAGTCTTCAATGCCAAGGAACTGCACCATTTGTTGATACAGCAGACGCTGCGCTTTTTCGTCGCTGAGATCAAGCCGCTCTTCGTTAATGATCTTGATTTGCGCCTCAAGCCACTCATTCCATGCCTCTTCACTGACATGGTGCAAAATTACGGCACCGATATCTCCGGGCATAGGCGCTTTGTCGAGGGCTGTCGTTTCGCGTTTAAGTCGCGCACAAAATACTGTCTTCATTGGTATACACGAGACCGTCATAGAGGTTTATTAGCTCGCCTTCTAATCGATAATGAGCCTGCTGTCGACACCTTCTTGAGTAACGCGACGCGATAGTTTCGAAAGCCTT
Source organism: uncultured Myxococcales bacterium (assembly GCA_964602645.1). Taxonomy (GTDB): domain Bacteria; phylum Myxococcota; class UBA727; order UBA727; family JABDBI01. The sequence continues at coordinate 8,413 of CAZRSD010000024.1, read as the reverse complement.
AGATGTAGAAAAGCTTGTCATACCGCTAAAGATGAACGAAAAACTCATATCGATCATCAATGCCGATCAGTTGTCGATCATTCAGCTCAATAAAGTTACTCGCCTTCGAGAGTTGTTCCGAACACACTATCAAGCGTGCAACGGGCTCACGATCGGCGCGATAGTGAAGGCTATGCCCTTGGCGATAGGCGAGAAAGAGATCGCCGTTTGAAACGATGGCATTAAGCGCATACGGTTCTGAAACCTGCCTGTCCTCGTAAATCTTTTCGATGCGCGCAACCGCCCGACGAAATGCATGGGCCACAACTTGAATTGGGGGCCGTGTTTCGCTCAGCACCTGCTCCTTGTGCAATTCGTTCAGAAAAAGCGCAAAATACATCTCGCTGTCGGTGTTACCGTAGACTTGCTCGAGGATGATCGGAGCGATGCCGTGGGCGAGCTGTTCACGGGTCGAGGCGAAATCCGGCAAGTCACCGTTGTGCGCAAAGACCCAAGGGCCAAACTGAAACGGGTGGCAGTTTAGCAAAGAAATCTCGCCCTGTGTTGCGCGACGCAAATGCCCAATGACGGTGGGCGCCTGCACATTTTTCGCAAGGCGCAAAAAATCGGCGTCGTCACCGGCGCGAAGTTTGCTTTTGACGATGTGCGGTGCACCATGATTAAAATACGCCAGGCCCCATCCGTCGCGATGTTCTTTGCTTTGATTGAAGAGCGAGTTCTCCTCAGCGAGCAGCGGTTTTTCCAAAGATTCACACAGAAGACTGCGATAACCGAATAATCTACACATCGAATTATGCCCTTTTTGATCGAACCATTTTATCGTGGGCCAGCCTAATTTAAAAAATTTTTATGCAACGATATCTTCACGACGTTACGTCGATTTTATTTTGACGCTGCCCTTTTGCTTAGACAAAACGTTCCTTTTCAATGGGCCCTTGTGGCTCCTTGGCAAACTTTATCGCAAGGCGAGGCTTCCTTGGTGATGCTGCCCGTGGAATGCGCCCTTGCGGAGCGTTGATTGCCACGCAGAAATTTTATTAAGCGCTTGCAACGGTGTGGTGCGATTAATGTCGGTAGTGAGCACTTTGCGTGCGATTTCTTCATGAAGCGATGTTGAAGCATCCGGCGCTTCTCCAGTGACCTGCCCCGCCACCACGGCAGCGGTTGCGACGGTAATGATGGGCGGGGGCTTCGCACCCTCAAGGCCATTCAAAATGACGACGGCGCGGTCGAGGACAGCCTTGGGCAAGCCAGAAAGCCGCGCGACCTCAATACCGAAACTCTTCAAACAAGGCCCGCGGCGCAGGCAATACAAAAAGCGAATGCGCTCGGCCTTTTCTTCAACACCGACGTGGAAATTCCTGAGGCCACCGAGTCTCTCTTCGAGTTTGGTGAGCTCATGATAGTGCGTCGCAAAGAGCGTGCGTGCCTTCACGTGGTCATGAAGATATTCGCACACCGCTGTGGCTATCGACATACCGTCATAGGTGCTGGTGCCGCGCCCGATTTCGTCGAGAATGATGAGCGACGATGCAGTGGCGTTGGAAAGGATCGCTGCGGCCTCCGTCATTTCGACCATAAACGTCGAGCGGCCTTGCGCTGGGTCATCTGATGCGCCGACGCGCGCAAAAATAGCGTCGCACAGGCTGATTGTGGCCGCCTTTGCCGGCACAAAACAGCCGACCTGCGCCATGATTTGAATCAGCGCCGTCTGCCGCATGATCGTGCTCTTACCCGCCATGTTGGGCCCGGTGATGAGCGCGATGCGTTGCTTGTCAGCGTCGAGAAAAATGTCGTTCGGCACAAAATAAGTGCCATCAGAAAGTGCCATCTCTTCGATGAGCGGATGCCGCCCTTCGGCGATATCAAGCATACGCGTGGAGGCTTCGTGCACCGTGGGGCGCACCCATGAGCGTTCATGCGCCTTGTCGGCAAAGCCGGCCAAGATATCCAAGGCGCCAAGCTTTTGTGACAATGAAAGGAGTGGCGTTGCATGGGCCACCACGTGCTCGCGCAGCTCACGAAAACGCGCCTCCTCAATGGCGAGCGCGGTTTCCTCAGCGCTATTTAAGCGAGTCTCAAGCTCAAGTAATTCCGGTGTAACAAAACGCTCGCCGTTGGCGATGGTTTGTTTGCGTTGATAGTGCGCTGGCACCTTCTCGAGGTGAGTCTTAGTAATTTCAATGTAATAGCCAAAGACGCGCGTGTATTTAATCTTGAGCGACGCAATGCGCGTGGCCTCGCGCTCGCGCGCCTCAAGCGCAAGCAGCATTTCCTTGCCATTCTGAACGAGATTGTTCACCGCATCGAGTTCAGCATCGAAGCCCATCTTAAATACGCCGCCATCTTTGAGCACAAGCGGCGGCTCTTCGACGAGGGCTGCCTCAAGAGCGTTTTTGCACGCAGTAAAATCTGGCAGCGCGGCGATGCGGTCACCGATCTTGGGGCAGCGATCGGAAAGCTTGAGCGCGCAAAGGGCGCTTACCACGCGGAGGCTATCGCGAAGGTGGGCAAGGCCTCGTGGCGTGATCTTTTCGGCACACGCAAGCGCCAAGAGCTTTTCAAGATCGTAAAATCCTTGGAGCTCCTCGCGGATTTGGGCTCGCTCTGATGCTGCGTGAAAGAGTTCGTCGACTATGTCGAGCCGTTCACTGATCTCGGTTCGTGACGTCGATGGCGCCATCAAAAGGCTGTAAAGGGCGCGGCGGCCAACGACGGTTTTGGTGTTGTTGAGCACCGAAAAGAGGTTGTGGCGATCACCCTTCTTTTTGGGAATGAGATCGAGATTGCGACGGCTCGCGTCGTCCATCATGAGCTGAGCGTTGAGCGCATAACGCTTGGGCATACCGATATGCGCAAAGACGCTGCCCTTTAATTCTTTGACATAGGTGAGGATGATGGCGGTTGCAGCAAGCTCAGCCTCGGAGAGCGACACGTTCGGCGCATGGTGAGCATACATCGACGCTTTTGTGCACAGGCGTTTTTCTAGTCGCACGCCGCCTAAAGCTTTTTGTTCGGCGACGTAGTGTTCGGCGACAGCGATTGCGTGCTCATCGTCATGGGGCACCACGATTTCACGCGGCATGAGTCGCGTAATCTCGTTCACTATCGCTTCGCGCTCGGTGCTCGATGTTACCATGAACTGACTCGACTGAAGATCGAGGGCCGCGATGGCGCAGGTATCATTGGCATTGTGGATCGCGAGGAGATAGGTTGGCTCATCATGAGGCGATGACTCGCCAATGAGCGCGGTTCCAGGCGTCACGACGTTGGTGATGCCGCGTTTGACGATGCCTTTACTGTACTTTGGATCTTCAAGCTGCTCGCATATCGCAACTTTAAAGCCATGGGCGACGAGCTTTTCCACGTAGACATCGGCCGCATGGAAGGGAAAGCCCGCCATGCGCATGCCCGACTTGTCCTTATCGCGACACGTAAGCGCCAGATCCAAGATAGGCGCAGCCACCATCGCATCGTTGTCGAAAAGCTCGTAGAAATCGCCCATACGAAACAGCAAAATAGCGTCGGGGTGGGCGACTTTCGCCTGATGCCACTGCTCCATCATGGGCGTCAGCTTCTTACTATCATTAGGTTCCACGAGAGCTTCCTATTTAACCAGTGCGGATTTATCAAAGGCCAAGGGCAAGAGCTGTTGCATACTCGATATTTCGTATTGGCCCTTCATGTTGCCGTATACAATTGGCGTGTCGGGCATCAAAAACTCGCTCATAAATTGTCGGCACATGCCGCAGGGCGTGCCTGGCTTTTCGGCCTTCGTCACCACCACCACCATGGCGATTTCATCGTGAAGACCGCGGAGCACGATCTGAGACAAGGCCGTCCGCTCTGCGCAAATCGAGACTGGATAGCTCGCATTCTCAATGTTGGCGCCTGAGAATCGCTCGCCATTCTTGAGCGCGATCAGGCAACCCACGGGGAAATTTGAATAAGGAGCGTAAGCCTTCTTACTTGCTTCGATGGCTCCGCTTAAAAAATCTCTTATCAAAATCTTGTCCATAGCGATTCCGTTCAGGTCTGAGGCTAAATGCACAGCTTTTGTCATTGGGCCTGGACCTTTTGTTTGGCTGATTTATACTAATTAAGTTTTCCGAGTTTTATGAACATTAGAGTGACTTTGTGAAGTACCCCCCTTTTTCGTGGCTACGGTTGAGTGACGAAATTCGCCAGTCTCCAAGCCGAATGTGGTTCTCGTTTAATAAACTCCCTGCCAAGCAGGAAACATGCACGGTGCGTGTTCATATCGGCGGTGGTGGCACGGCGTCCATTGCCGATCCGTTTGATGCACTCTCGAACACTGCGCTCATGTTACCGCGTGAGCAAAAGGTCCTTGAGCTGTTTTTGAAAATGGCAAAGCCTACCAAAAATCGTGCCGAGTTTACCCTCGATCACACGTCTTTTGGCACGATCTTGCCTTTTTGTGCGGCGATTCCTTTCGAGATCACATCTATCGGTGTGATCAGCTTCGCCAAACAAAACGCTCGCATCCGTGCAAGCCTCAAGAGTGCCGACACGCTTGAGGCGGCTATCGAGTTTTCCTTGACCAAAACGGGCGGTGCTAAAATTAAAAAGCCGTTGTTTTTTGGCGACGTCAATGCTTACGTGATAGACGACGAACTCAAGCTTTATGCGATCGCGCCAAATCTCACGCAATCGGAAGCGGAGGCGATCATAAACTCGCTGCCACTGCCGCTGCTTGGTCTTTGCCAAAAAGAATCGCGGCAGATGTTTTATGCGCTGTCTCGTCTCGGCATTGATTTCACCTGCCTCGACGAGATCGCCGAGCGCCCTGAAAAGAGCGAGATCATTTTGCGGCTCTTGCTCAACATCGATGATTTGAGCAAGCGTATGTGCGCCCGCTGCCATTTGGTGACAGAAATCGGCTACGGCGAATTTTTCGACGAAGTTGAGATCAAGAGCACCGGCAGCATTCCTACCCTACACATCCTTGCGAACGCGAACCTTGATGAAGAGCGCTACGTCGACGACCTGGCCATTCCCCTGCTGCTTCGCCGCCCTGCCGACGATGAAAGTGCGGCGCGCAATTTTCTCTACCAACTTGGCGCAGGCCCCGCGCGTTTGCATGACGGCTTTGAGCTCGTTGGTGAAGATGCGTTCAAGCTCCTAAAGAGCATCACCCAAAAAGATCTGCTCCCGCCGTTCATTCGTCTCGACGACAATGTCCGACCACAAATCATCGAACTTGGCACCAAACCTACGCTGCATTTGCGCGCAAGCGAACCGAACCCAAAGCGTGTGGAGATCGCGCTTGGACTGTCCGACGACTTCGATAAAACCGATGCGACCTATGCGCAGCTGATTCACGCCAAAGAAGACGTGCTGGTCTTGGATGAAGACACGCTCGTGGTGCTCAATCGCGATATTTGCTCGGCAGTAAAATATCTTTCTGAAAGCCTGGGGCTTGAAAAGCCGCGCGTGTTTAAGAGCAAATCGGTTGCGCAAGTAGCCTTGCTACTCAATTCGTTGAAGGACCAAATCAATATAGTTGCCGACGAGGATCTAAAAACCTATTTGGCAGAGTTTTCGATTCGCACCGAAGATTGCGATCGCATTTTGCCAACGGGCTTGCTTGCAACGTTGCGCCCCTATCAACACGATGCGGTGGCGTGGCTTTCGGCTTTGCACCGCTCAGGTTTGGGTGGCCTCCTTGGCGACGAAATGGGTCTTGGTAAAACTTTGATGGTGCTCACTCACCTCGCGCGTCTCAAGGAAACTGGCCACGCGAAGAAGCCCGCTCTCGTGGTGTGTCCGACGAGCGTGATGGACGTGTGGAAGGATGAGGCCAAGATCCACGTACCGAGCCTTTCTGTCGCGAAGTGGCATGGCCCTGAACGCTGCGTGTCCGATGACGACATAAAAAATGCCGACGTGGTGATTACAAGCTATGCCATCATGCGCCGAGATTTTGCCACGAAATTAAAAACGCTCAGTTTTTCCACATTGGTTATCGACGAAGCGCAATATGTGCGCAATCAACAAACCGATAGTTTCAAGGCGGCGAAAGCAATCTCATGCGAGCATCGCATTGCGCTCACGGGTACGCCGATTGAAAATCACCTCAGTGATTTGTTCAATATCCTCGATTGCGTCGAGGAAGGTATCCTCGGCAGCAAATCTAATTTTGAGCGCCAGTTTGTAATGCCGATAGAATCGGGCGATAAAGACAGCGCATCTGGTCTTAAGATGTTGCTTGCCCCGATCGTGACCCGTCGTCGCAAAGCTGATGTGGAGAGTGAGCTGCCGCCAAAGATCGAAAGCGTTGTTCATTGCAAACTCAGTCCACTGCAAAAATCACTCTACAAGCAATACGTGAACCAGATGACCGGCCCGCTTTTGTCGGGCAGTGGCGACATCGGCATCAACACCAAGGTGCATTTCTCTCTGCTGTCGGCTCTCACCAGATTGCGCCAGATTTGTTGCCACCCATCGCTCCTCTTGGGGGAAGACGCGCCACTTGATAGTTCAGGCAAGCTTGAGATGTTGCGCGAGATCATCGCCGAATGTCTCGAGATGGGCCGCAAGATCATCGTCTATTCGCAATTCCTTAAGATGCAAGAGCACATCGTCAACCTGTCGAAGGGTCTGCATGAGAAAGGCGCGCTATGGCTTCATGGCAGCACAACGAATCGCGATGAGATTATCAAATCATTCCAAAGCGAAGATGGCCCGCGCATCATCGTGGTGAGCCTTAAGGCTGGTGGTACCGGTATTACGCTCACGCAGGCTGATACGGTGATCTTTGCCGATCCGTGGTGGAACCCGGCGGTGGAAGATCAAGCCGTGGATCGGGCCCACCGCATTGGGCAAAAGAAGACGGTGCACGTCATCCGTGTTATTGCCGAAGATAGCGTCGAGGGTGAAGTTGTGGCACTCGCGCACAAGAAACGCCTCGCTGCGCAATCAGTATTGCACGAAGGCTTTAAGACGGCAGCAAGCCTCACTAAAGACGAGGTCCGCGGACTCTTGCTGCGAGAAATCGATCGCATCAAGCCTGCAGAAAAAGATGACGACGAGAAATTCGATGTCGAATTGCCTCCGGAAGACGACGACTTGGTTTAGTCTAGACACGACCGCTAAGCGCGACTAGCGCAATGAGGTAATCGCGAAATTGATGATGCCAAGATTTTTTAAGATCACGAGGAGAACGACAAATGCGAAGAAAGAAATACCTAACGCTAGCGCAAGATTGCTTCCGAGTGCGCGGTACTCAAGGCGTGTTTTTCGTGTGCGCCGCAATTGCCAAACGATCAAAATCGGAATGATGCCGAGTATGATAGAGACCAGCGCACCTGCATACTCGAGGAGTGCAATAAAACCATGCTCAAACCACACAATTAATATCACCGGCGGCAAGAAGGTCAGCACGAATGCCAAGAGACGGCCCCGATGGGAGCCCTCTGCCTTGAGGCCATCCTTGAGGAAATCGAAGAGTCCTTGCGCAACGCCAAGGAACGACGTGACGATCGCAAAAATTGAAAAGCCACGAGTGAGCGCCGCGATAAAATCGCTGTGGACATGGTTGCGCAAAACGCGCGCGAGCGGCTCATCGGTGAGAAAGGCAGCGGCAAGGCCCTGAGCGCCATCAACAGAAACCGCGCCGAGTATCACGAGCTCCCAAAAAGCATAGATGAGGAGTGGAATAAAACTGCCAAAAAACAGACAGCGCTTCACGCTTTTTACATCGCGGTCGAGGTAATTGACGATGGTGGGAATAATCACGTGATAGCCAAAGCTCGTCACCACTACGGAAAACGATAAGAGCGAAAACTTCCAGTTTGTGTAGAGCAAATACTCTGCATTCATGCGTGGCAAGAGCCAGGCAATAATGGCCACGTAAGAGATCAGCATGCCGATCATCAGATACCGATTAAGATAATCGACGACGGAAAGGCCGAAATACAAGAACGGTGCAAAGATTACGAGCAATGGCAAGATGTCGCAAAACGGCGGCAAATCAAGTTGTAAAAAGCCTTCAAGCGCATCGATCATAATGCGACCACTGCCACTTAGGTATGCAGCGACGAGTGAATAGAACAACAACAAGAAGGTCACCCAGGTAATGAACGCGCCCCATTTGCCAAGCGTAATCCTTGCCATCGAAATGAAGCTTGCTTTCTCGTCGAACTGCAGACTCGCCTCTAAGATCAACGTTGCCGTCCAGTACATGAAAAGCCAGCACGCAATCAAAATGGCCATGGTACCCAAAAAACCAAATAGCCCAGTCATGATAGGCATGGCGAGCATGGCCGCACCGATGCTGGTTCCTGCAATGAGCATCGTTGCACCAAAAACTTTAGAGGCCTTTTCACTCAACATCGAGCATCCCTATAACTTGAAATAAACGCGATTTACTCATTTGCTCTTGCATAGCGTT